>PCXC01000007.1:30402-78938 GCA_002796345.1 Deltaproteobacteria bacterium CG11_big_fil_rev_8_21_14_0_20_42_23
CAAGCCTTGCTTCTTCAAGTTCAGCCTCAAGTGCATTGATTGAAGCTAAATCAATACTATCTAAAATCTTTTTTAAATAATTGAAATAGCCTTTCGCAAATTCGGCAATGTTTGTTGTTTCGGTAAAGAGAGAATCAATATTGTTCATGTTCATTTCCTTTTTATAAAAAATTTTTGTGTATTTCCGGGTTTGGGATATTAAATTTTTCCCGCCAAATAGGGTCTGCATGATAAATTTTAAAAACAAGCTGCATGGTACGCAAAGCATCCTCAGAACTTCCGCTTTGTATTGGCGCATCATTTAATATGCAATCAGCAAAAGCTGCAATTTCAATATCCCAAGAAGAATCTCGATTATAGCGAGTATGTTGTTCTTTAGGATCGCCCTGATCATTAGCTGGATCGGCATACACCACTGTCAATGTTTCAGCGCCATAACTTTTTGTGCCTGACAAAATTCCACCTAAAATCAAACTTCCTTTTTCAAGGTTAACATCGAAATGAAAACGATGTCTCCACTGAGTAGCTGAGGAGTTGAGCATCCCAACAACACCACTCTTTGTTCGCATCAATGCATATGCATTATCTTCTACATCATAATCCCAATAGCTATTAGAAATGAAACTATGTACCTCGGTAAAATCTCCACAAAAAAGTCGCATTAAGTCAACCATATGAATACCTTGATCCAACAACACTCCGCCGCCGGCAACCTCACGCTTAGTCCTCCAATCAGATTGATTGAAGGTAACAAGTTGAGCCTTTCCATATACTCCACGCACATTGATGACACGGCCAAGCTCTCCACTGTTTAAAACATTCATGGCATCTTGCACTGAGTCATGATAGCGATGGTTAAAACCATACATAAGCTTAAGTTTTGGATTTTTTCGCTCACAGGAAATAACTCTTACAATATCCTCAACGCTTCGACCTGGTGGCTTTTCGCAGAAAACATGCAAGCCCAACTCTAAAGCAGCTATTGTCACATCTGCCGCAATATCGTTTGTCATACAAACAATGAGAACATCAAGATCATTTTCTAGCAAACGTTGATAATCTTGATAATAGCGAACACCATCGGAAAACGTACCATCCTCGGCGAAAACTCTATCACACACAGCCACTAATTGCATATGGGGATGACGGTCAACACAATCTTTACGGCGCTTTCCCACGATACCAAAACCAGCAATACCAACTTTTAGTCTAACTCCTCTTTCAACACAATTCATCATTTCGCCTATCTTGCCCAAATTTGATTGTAAGTATGCTTTGCTGCTCCTGCAACCGAATCGAAATAATCGGCATGCCTTTTTTCTTTAAGGAAAAAGCCAGCTTTTTTCAGATATTCACCTGCATCATTAGCCTGAACAGTAAATTTGTCATTAATCTCAACCAAAACACCTTTAACTTTATAAAGAATGGGAAGACCTCCTTTAAGAATCAAATGTTCAATTCCATCAACATCCATTTTGATGTAGTCTGGCTGCGGAATGTTTAAAAGATTAACAGCATCAACAATGGAGAGACCTATTGTTGGAAACTCAAAAACTTTTTTTATCGCTTCTCCATCATGGCCATAGCCTTGACCAAATGTTGACATTGCGCCACCCCAATCCGTTGTTGTCATATTAAGCTTACTCGCGGACAATTCCTCAGAAAGAGGAAGCGGAACTATGGTCACCTTTTCTGTAACCTTATTGATAAAAATATTTCGAGCCAACAGTTCTAAGTTAAAAACTGAAGGCTCAAAGGCAAAGACTCGGCAATTTCGCGCCTTAGCAAGATAACAAGTATATAAACCAACATTTGCACCAATATCCCAAACAACTGAATCTTGAGGAATGGTATCCATCCATTCTAATGTTTCTGGTTCTTTTGTAGAAAAGGTGTCAGCGCGAAATTTATTCAGGGGATTTGGAGTAGAAAAAACAAAGTCGAGATCTTGAAATACCACTTTTTGGGTACGTGACATTGCATTGCTAATGATTTGATTTTGGATGTAAGCGCCAAGGAAAGTTTTTCCCATAAAGGCAACTGATGAATTAATAAGTCGCTTACAACCCGTTTTGATAATTGTTTTCAATTTACATTCTCCTCTATGTGATCAGCCACAATTTCCCAGAACGGAAGTTCGGGACTTCCATCTGTTTTGATGTATTTTTTTTTGTACTCTGCGTATTTTTCCAAATCAATATCTAATTCTTTTTTCCAATCTACATTATGTAGATCTCTTTCCACGTTAATTGCTGATTTACCAAACTCAGAAGCAAAAGCCACAATGGACTGACCTTCAAACGAAGCTGCTAACTCACCTGTAGTCAAAAAAATTAAAGGCTTCCCAAATAACACTGCCAACTGGATCGCTGTGCTATCATGACATACCACAAACTTACAATCTCTGAGCAACTCGGCAGTTCTTCCGTATTTAATTGGAATTCCTTCAAAGTAGTCTAACACTCCTGATTCATATGTTGATCGGGGATGTGCGGCAATGCAAAAATCTACTCCTAAATCGTTCGAAATTTTCCTAAGACAATCACATACTGCAGGAAAATATTTTTTAGGCGTAACACAAGAAGGTCTGCCCTCAAAAATAAAATCAGAATGAAAACAGTAATTTTGATCAATAAAAACAGCATAGCCTTCAATTGAAGTATCTTTCAGACTTTTCAGTTTTAGATAAATGTCATAGTCGAGGTTATGTGCTTTGAGAATGTTGTGTGCATTATGAACGGAGGGAACCGATTTTTCACCAGACACAACCATTAAACCTGGTCTCATAAACGGCGCCACCAATTTCCGAAAAAACAAATTCGCCATCCATTTGATGCTGTTGATAGTCCCAGTTGCAAACACCTTTTTCAATCTTGGGATTAGACTTTTTTTTTCACAAACAGGTTCGGGAATTGAACCTGTAGCACAAACCACTCTGGTAACACCCTTTTGTGTGAGAAGTATTTTCGTCCATAACAAACGATAATTTTCTCCTGTTAAATCAATAAAATATTTGAATTCTTTGGAAGAAAAAAGTCTTTGCTTTAGTTCTTTTTTCGATGCAACAGGAAAGTAGCCTGAAAATTTTTTAAGTTTTCGTCCTGATTGAATAAAATCTTGCCAAACACGAGGATGCACCCAAGGTGTAAAATCCCATATTTCAACATCCCACTTTTTATCAATCCATGTTTGAATTCCAAACCGACCATAATTTCGCTCATCCAGAGGTTGTTCCACCAAATAGACAATCTTTTTCATTTCGAACCAGCTTCATGCATAGAGAGAATTACTTCCACCATCTTCCAATCCCATTCTGTATCAATATCTATACACTCTTCCGGGTTGTTCATAATAAGTGGAAGCATATCATCAGCATAAAATGATTTTTTCTCACGTAAATCTTTTGGGCTCACAAGATAAAAAGCCCCATTCACTTCGTAAGCTGCTGGAAGATCTTGAGAACGCAGTTTCAATCCTCCATCATTGACGAATGCTTGTAATTTCTTGTTTTCAATATGAAAACACCACATTGGATGCGTTTTCGCAGGTGAAACTCCAATTACAGAACAAGCATCATGCGACGCAAAAGCTTCTATACCGCGCAATACTGTTTCCCTGCTTCTCAGAGGAGAAGTTGGCTGCAATAAAAGCACTCCATCAACTTTGCCCTTTTTACTTTCGTACCAATCGAGAGCATGAAGACAAACATCCACTGACGTAGAAGTATCTGTAGCCAACTCTAAAGGACGAAGCCATGGAACCATTGCGCCAGCAGAACGAGCAATATCAGCAATCTCAGGGGCATCAGTAGAAACAAGAATATCGCAAATACTTGAGATATCTTTTGCAACGTCTATGCTCCATGCAATTAAGGGTTTACCAGCTAGAGTACGAATATTTTTTCCAGGCAAGCGCTTTGATCCACCACGAGCAGTTATTAAGGCAAGAATGTTCATAATGTGAGAAACCTTCGTAATATCTTTAACCCTACTTCACCACTTTTTTCAGGATGAAATTGGCAGCCAATAATATTGTCCTTTGCTACAACGGCAGAAACTTTTACTCCGCCATAAACACAATCTGCCAAGCGGTGTTCTTGATGAAGTGGACTCGCCATGAACGAGTGCACAAAATAAAAAGCATCTCCAGGTGAAATTCCTTGCAGCAAAGTGCCATCCCAATTGCTTTTGGCAGCTGGGAGTACTAAATCATTCCATCCAATATGAGGAACTTTTTGTCTATTTCCATCTGAGCTTAACGTTGAAATGGGAACAACTTTTCCTGGAATGAGCCCCAAACCAGCTGTTTGACCAAACTCTTCACTTTCATCAAGCAACATCTGCATGCCTAAACAAATCCCCATAATCAAAGTGCCACGACTTGCAGCCTCTTTAATAACAAGGCTAAGCTCTCGACGCGCCAATTCTGCCATGGCATCACCAAAAGCACCAACTCCCGGCAACACAAGGCGAGGAACTGAAAGAATTTGCGCAGGATCTGAACTAACAATTACACTTGCACCACAATGTTCAAGTGCTCGTTTAACACTTAATAAGTTCCCCATGCCGTAATCGATGACAGTAAGTTCTTGTTTATTCATACCTTCTCACTTCTATATCAGCAGATAGAGCTACAGACCTAATGTCTCGCATACTTGCTCTTTTGTAATGAAGAATGTCAGCCATGGCCACAGCATCAGCATAACCTTCCTTTACCACAGCAATAAGATCACTTGCTTCTCCCATGCCACCCGAAGCAATCACCGGAACCGAAACTTCGCGCGTAACAGCTTGCATTAACGAAACATCAAAACCTTTACGCGTACCTTCTCGGTCAACTGAAGTAAGAAGCACTTCGCCGGCTCCAAGCGAAACGCCTTTTTTAATCCACTCAACAACATCCAAACCAGTTCGCTCGCGGCCATTGTCAGTATAGGCTTCCCATTTTTTTTCACCAACTAACTTTGCCTCAACCGAGAGCACCATACATTGGCTCCCAAATCGGCGACTAATTTCACTAATTAACGCAGGATTTGCAACAGCTGCAGTATTCACTGCAACTTTATCGGCACCGCAACGCAGAAGATGGGTGGCATCTTCAACACTGCGAACACCGCCACCAACGGTGATGGGAATAAAAACATTCTCTGCTGCACTCTTCACAATATCACTCAGATTATTTCTGCCATAAAGACTTGCCACACAATCCATATAGATCAACTCATCAGCACCTTGTTCGTAATAGCGCACAGCATGCTCATTGGGAGATCCAATAACGCGTAGACCTTCCAAGTGAATACCTTTAATTAAATTGGGCCCCTTAACATCGAGCCTAGCAATTAGACGGGCTTTTCTCATCGTTTTAGGGGGTTACTTCGATTCCCAAATGGGATGCTTTAAGTGCCACACACCATCTCTTTTTTCCCAAAGATGATTTGAGCGCCAACTATCTATAACTTCATAAAATTTGTCTTGAGTAATGGCACAATACTCCAAAAAATCGTTCAAGTATTTATTTGGGAACTCTCCATCGTATTTTTTTATAAGGGCAATACCTTCTTCACGTGTAATCTTACCATCTCTGATTTCATGCGCTGCATCAGATGTTGTTCTGCCAATGCCAAATTTTATGTAAGCAAGATAATAATGGTATCCATCGATGCAGTCATCAAGACTCGCGTACTTGGAATAAGTCCCCTCAGAACGTTCTGTATTTGGTATAAAACCCGTATTTTCTGTGCAATAATAAAAATTTTCTTGAGGATCCCAGAACTTATAATATCCAAAAAAGTGAATTTGAGTATTATTGTGCATAATTTCTTCATATGCTGGAGCCATAAATGGCTTTAAATCAGCCATTGATATTCCGTGTTCTGTCCAAAATTCTGGCGGCAAACCAGAAAAATAATGTTTATCGTGATCTTGAATATCTCGATCAGGACGGAATGCGTTCTTGGCATCTCCGCCATACTCAACTTCTCCATTTTCTCCATACATAATTAATGGCACCTTGTATTTAACTGCCATATGTAATGGAAAATTTGTTTGACCATAAATAAAAGGTTGAAAGGGATCTCCTAAGTAATTGAAGGCTAAATGAGTTAATTGGCGTGTAACCTTACCATTCGGCGTGCCAAGCACATTGTCAAAACCTGAAGCGATGAAAGCATCCAAATTTCGACGTCCGATATCAGTAGCCTTGAGCGGAGCCCAGGTCACCGTGAGTGGATTCATCCCATATTTGTATTTCAGTTGGTGGGCAACAAAACTTCCATCTTTTCCACCACTACATGGAACAATTACATCATACTCGCCGTTATTTTTTCTGTGCTTATCACATAATTCAAGAAGTTCAGCTTCGCGCTCTTTCCAATCAACCTTTTTCCGTTTGTATTCGGCAAAATTACATGCAGAACATACACCTTGTTCATCAAAAGTAATACGCGGCCGTTGATTTGAAATAGTGCATTTTTTACAAAATCTAACATTGGGAGGTAAATTATACTGTTCAACTACATTTCTTTTTTCCATTTTTTAAATCCTTATCATAGTTTTATTTTTTAACATTCATTCTCAAGAGGGAGTCTTTGTTGAGCCAAAGCCAAATCATCAACTCGCCCCACATCTAACCAAGGTTCGTGCATTGGATAAACTATGGTTCGTAGTTTTTGTTCGTGTAAGCGGGTAAAGAGTGTTGGCATATCGCAGTATTCATTTGCTTTCAACAACTCAAAAACGCTCGGTTCCAAGACATAAATTCCCGCATTAACATGAGTTCGAGCAATAGGCTTTTCTTCAAAGCCAACAATGTCTACTCCATTGGTAGCCACTACTCCAAAAGGATGTTTCCATTCGTGGATACGAACAGCCATTGTGGCCATAGCTTTATGGCGCGAATGAAAATCAAGCAGTTCACTGTAGCGAATATCTGCCAAAACATCTCCATTTGAGACCAAAATTGGTAGTTCGGGAATTTCCTTCATCAAACTAATAGCACCTGCAGTGCCCAAAGGGGAATCCTCTCGCAAATAGTCAATTTGCACATCCCAGCGACTGCCGTCACAAAAATAGTCTTCTATCATATGGCCAAGATAATGCGTCGCCAACACAAAGTGTTTAAACCCTTCTCTCTTGGCCCTCTCTATAATATGTTCAAGCATTGGTTTCCCGTTTATAGGTAACAATGGCTTGGGACAATTTTCCGTATGAGGACGTAAGCGAGTTCCTTTTCCTCCCGCCATAATAACCATGAGATTAGGCAGTGATCCAGAGATAATAAGTTCATCCCACAAATGCAGGCCAATAACACACCTGTTTTCATCAACTATAGGAAGCTGGTGAATTTTATTGGCTCTCATCAACTGTAAAACTGTATCACGACCTAATTGGGGATGTACCACAAAGGGATCTCGATAAATAATTGTCTCAATTGAACTGTTTAAACTTAAACCATTCAATAATCCACGACGAATATCTCCATCGGTGATAGTCCCAAGCAAATTTCCCTCTGGATTTACAACCAATGAAATTTGTAAAGATGACTCTTCTAAATTTCGAATAGTTTGCTGTAAAGTTGCATGTGCTGGAATTAAAGTTTTTTGCCAATGTTCTGTTGCGTTTACTTTTTTAACATCTGCCATAGCTTTTCTACACTTTCATTTGGAGCTGTTATTTGATTTTGGTAATTATGTTTAGCTCCTTCGGTTACTTTTTTATTCCTACATAACGACAATCAAGCTCCAGCATTTTCCTATAACTCTTAGCTTGCTAACACGACTGCAGGTTATAAAAAGATTTTTTCAGTAATGATTCAAGTGGATAATTCCGAATCACTTTCAAAATTTTTTCACTCGCTCCACCTTGACCATAGGGATTTTGAACCCCATCCAAATTGAGTTGAAAGTCAGATGAGTAAAGTTTATGTGCAGCATTTAATATTGATTGTCTCTCTGGAATACAATCAATCACACTCTCAGCTTTAAGCCTCCCCTTCTGCCGATCACCAATATTGATGGTTCCTTTTTTAAAACTTGGCATCTCGGCCAAACCACTTGAAGAATTTCCCACTACTCCATCAACGTGGTACATGCAGGAAAGATAGCGCAACTGACCCAAAGAAGTATAGGCTCGAGCATTGGCATGTGTTGCAACAAAATTTTCAATTTTATTAAAGATAACTTTATTTCCTGTGTCTGCGTTTGGCATTGAAAAAATGAGATGGGTATCTTCTAATATATCCAAGGCTGCAAGCAGTTCAGTCACTTGCTGTGCAGATGTCTCAACTTCTAAAGTAGCAGGATGGAAAGTGACCAGGAGATTTTTTGGTCCTAATTTAAAGTTTAGCGCCTCTTCTAGTGATGAGCGATCAAGTAATTTTATTTTATGAATACTATCAATTCCTAATCCACCAACAAGAAAAACTCGATCAGGTTGTTCGCCCAACTGAATCACTCGTTGACGATATTCTTCCGCAGCCACAAAATGCAGATGCGACATTTTCGTAATGGAATGTCGAAACGCTTCGTCAATGGCGCCTTCAGTGTTTTCTCCTCCGTGCAAATGCGCAACAGGAACTCTTGCCACCATGGCAGCAGTAACTGCAGAAAAAATTTCAAAGCGATCGCCCAACACCAAAAGCAAATCTGGCTGCAGCTTCTGCAAAGCTTCTCCAAAACCAATCATCCCTAAACCCATCGATTTAGCAATACCAGCCGGCGTATCTGAGTTTAGCGAAATATTGACCTTTTCATCAATAGTAAAACCATCTTGCTCAATCTCGCAGTAAGTTAAACCAAATTCTGGGGAGAGATGCATTCCTGTTGCAACAACTTGAAGGTGAAGATCTGGTGTTCTACGAATATCTTCCATTAGCCAGCGCAATAATCCATACTCAGCGCGAGTACCAGTAACAACACAAATTTTACGGCGTGTCATCATAGGCTAATCAACTCATCTGGCGCAAAGTCACGTTGTGCCTTACAGCCAATAACTTCATCCCAGCGCATCGGAGATATGCCTGTCCCTGGACGCTTCACCGCAAGCTTCTCTTCACAGAAGAGATCACCTGCACGAATGACGCACGCTGCAACAAGTGATTTTCTTGCAATATCTCTATTTTTAATTTCACTTGGACTTGGGCGTTTAACGCCATCACCCAAAGCCTTTTCGATATTGCGAATTGCAGCAACCATTGCCTTGAGTTCGTTAGGTTCCAAGCTTGCTTTGTGGTCGGGGCCAGGCAAGTTGCGATCAAGTGTAAAATGTTTTTCAATTGTCGTAGCACCTAAGGCTACTGCTGCAATTGCCACTTCAATTCCTAAAGTATGGTCAGAGTACCCAACAGCTACGCCAAAAGTTTCTCGCAAAGTTTTTATAGCACGCAAGTTAACATCCTCCATGGGAGTAGGATATTCAGTATTACAATGAAGAAGAGTAATTTGATTTCGCATAGTACCCGCCTGCTCCAAAACTTTGAACGCAGCACCAATTTCTTCAAGAGTTGCCATCCCCGTTGAGAGAATAACGGGTTTACCGAATCGACCAATATGGCGAAGATAAGGCAAGTTAGTAATTTCACCGGAAGGAATTTTGAAGAAAGTCGAACCAAGCTCCGCTAGCAAATTAATACTTTCAATATCGAAACCTGTCGAAGAAAATTGAATACCACGTGCCTTGCAATGGGAAATCAGTTCCTGATGCATATCAGCCGTCAACTCAAGTTTACGAAGCATCTCATATTGCGATTCTTGCGCATCAGTAGTTTTAGTTTGATAATCAGCCTTCTTTGCACATGCTGTCACAAGGCAGTCAGCCTTAAAGGTCTGGAATTTGACAAAGTCGGCACCCGCTTCAGCTGCAACGTCAATTAATTTGCGCGCAAGAGCTAAATCTCCATTATGATTTACCCCCGCTTCCGCTATAATAACCGTTTTCATAACGTTTTCCTAAAGGCCGGCAAAGAAGTATTTGGTTCGCAATTTACAAGCACGGATTGCCCCATGCCAATCACGCAATACGCACCAATTTTCAGCGATTGTCGCACACAAGCGCCACTTCCAATAAAAGTTCCATCACCAACATGTACATCTCCATTTATTTTAGATCCTGTTGAAATATGACAATGATTGCCAATTTTTACATCATGTTCAACCAAGGCCTGGTTGTTAATGATACAATTATCTCCTATTATTGCACCTGCATTCACCACAGCACCATGCATCACAATTGTACCTGCCCCTAATGTTGCATGAGGAGAAACATAAGCATGAGGTGATATTACAATCGGCATTTTAAAATTATTTTGTTCAAGTAATTGAAAAAGGTGAACGCGCAACTCTGGACTTTTGATCTGACCAACTGTCACTAAAGCGTGCTGATATTTTCCCAGCAAATCTTTTACATTTTTATCAGTACATAATACGGGATACCCTAATACACGACTGCCAACTTCTTGTTCTGAACCAAGCAAACCTGCTATTGAAAAGAGATTTGTTTGTTCAATAACATCAATGCAAGATTTAGCATGGCCTCCAGCTCCTAAAAGTAAAATTGAAACTTTGCTCATGTTTTTGGCTCCGTGACTAGATGTGCGCTGCTTGGTAAATTGATCAAGCGATTTGCCAATGATTCAGCTACAGGCAATTCCATTTTTGGGCATTCCCGATAGGGCGTTAAATGGTGCATTAAATTCCACACTGGGCGCGTCATAATTTTTTCATCATTTGTGGACGTTAAGATAGCATCGCGCTGCGCTGCAACAGATTTGTCAAGTAACATTGTCTGCAACCAATAATTACTACAACAACCAGCTGGTTCAGAAAATATTTTTAACTGAGGTATACCAGCAAATGCAGCTTGGTAGCGCTGAAAGAGCTGACGTTTCGCAGCTAATAAATCAGGTAGCTGTTCCAGCTGTGCACAACCAAGGGCAGCATTGATGTTTGGCATTCGATAATTATAACCCACTTCATCATGAATAAAATCCCAACGGTGCAATAACTTAGCTGTTGTAGTAAGATGTTTCGCACGACGGGCTAATGCTGAATCATTCGTGAGGATAGCTCCACCACCACCAGTTGTAATTGTTTTATTCCCATTAAAACTCAACGTTCCCATCAAACCAAAGGTCCCGGTGTGACGTCCGCAAACAGTACTCCCCAGCGATTCCGCTGCATCTTCTACTACAGTCAAATAAAAATCTCTAGCCACCGCTAAAATTCCTTCAATATCTACTGGATGACCAAAGGTGTGCATAGGAACTAGTGCGCGAATGACGCAACCAGTCCTACAGTTGACACATTGTTTTCCACGAAGCTCTGTATTCTTTCTAAGGTATTCGCGCAAAACATAAGGATCCACACCCAAAGTACGCTCATTACTTTCCACAAAATGCGGAGTCCCTCCGCTGTACACAACGGCATTAGCAGTGGCAACAAAAGTTAATGTGGGAATGAGCACTTCATCACCAGATTGTACACCTGCTAGCCGAAGAGCCACGTGCAAAGCGGCTGTGCCATTCATCACCGCAACTGCATGTTTAGCTCCAGTATAATGAGAAAGATCTGCTTCAAACCGATCAACAAATTCACCAACAGAAGAAACAAAAGTAGAATCCAAACACTGCTTGATATAAATCCATTCGTTTCCAGAAAATTTCGGTTCATGCAAAACCACAGGCTTTAAACCAACTACTGCCTGAATAGCATCAACTGTCCGACGAACAAGAGAAGATTGTGAAGAAGTATCGTTCATAAATTATAAATTTCCGGCTTATACATTGAAAGGCAAGTTGGGTTTCTAAACCAATCAGCTGTTTCTTTTAATCCTCTGCGAAAACCATCCGCTCCTGCATATTGGGGCTTCCAGTCAAGCAAATGATGAGCCTTCTCATTACTTGCCCACAATCGCTCCACTTCACTTTTTTCAGGACGCAAACGAATTTCATCTGTAACAATTTCGATTTCGGTTTCCATAACTTCCGCAATAGCACGCGCTGTATCACCAATTGAAATTTCAAAATTACTTCCAAGATTTATCACTTCTCCGATAGCACGTTCCGAACGAAGTGCCGCAATGAAACCTGCTACTGTATCGGTTACGTAATTAAAATCACGAGTTGGGCTTACAGCTCCAAGTTTAATTTTTTTTGCACCATTTGCAATTTGAGTGATAATGGTGGGAATCACAGCTCGTGCAGATTGCCGCGGACCATAAGTATTAAATGGGCGAACAATACTTACCGGAGTTTCAAAGGAAGTATAAAATGACATCGCAATTTGATCTGCGCCAATTTTACTTGCGGAATATGGTGATTGACCTTGTAAAGGATGGTCTTCAGTAATGGGAACAAATTGTGCGGTGCCATACACTTCACTTGTAGAAGTATGAATAACTTTAGCCACGTCTAAATCACGAGCTGCTTGCACAATATTCAAAGTGCCTTTTACATTTGTATCTATGTACGTATCAGGCGAATGATATGAATACGGAATAGCAATCAGAGCTGCCAAGTGCAGCACGGCTTCACAGCCTTTCATCGCTGAACGAACACCGTATGCATCACGGATGTCTCCGGAAAATATTTCAAATTTTCCTTTTACCTGTTCGCTACAATGATCCAACCAGCCCCAGGAATTGAAAGAGTTGTAAAGCACGAAAGCACGCACATCATATCCAGCACGCACCAGAGCTTCAACAAGATGAGAACCAATAAAACCATCAGCACCAGTAACTAGAATTTGTTTCAAGAATTTTCCTCCAAAATTGAATTAATATGAGTATGAATGCGTTCCCGCACCCTTCCATCTCCCAAATCACCAAAAACAACATTCTGCAAATGTTTATACTCCGACATTGTAACAGTATCCCCACTGAGAATTGACTTTGTCCGTTCTAAAAGCTCTTCGTAATTAAAACACATTACACGTGTCGGCTTATAGTCAAAAGCATCCGCCACCAAGCCTTGAGTATTATGACTATACTCATGAAATAAAACGGGAATACCCACAGACAGGCACTCATCACCTAATGAAGTGTGCTTGGCAAGTACCAAATCGGAATGAGCACAAAGATCATAGCTAAAAAAGTTTTTTTCATAATCCATCGAAATTTCCATATTTTTGGAAGACATAATTTCCTGAACAACTTCGGCAAACACAGGCAGAGAAACCCAATCGATCATCTTATAGCGAAGAACAATAAAAACATTAGAAATATCTTTAGAGAGCTGAATCAAATTTTCAAGAAAATGTCGATGTGCTTTCCAGTTGAGTAAAGGATCAGCTTGTGACGTATGCCAATCCATGTGAGTGTGAAAACCCAACGCTGTGATAATCTTGCAGCCTTGTGCAAGAGGTGCTCTCAAAATCTGTGGCGGAGAACATTCTTTTGCTTTAATAAGATTATCAGACTTATATTGCCCAACCGAAAGACAATCCTTTACGTGATATGATGAAGATTTTTTTATTTTCTCAGCCATATACTCGCTTCCACAAAGATAGGTGTCAAGAATGGAACCAAGTGATTTATAAAAACCTGCCATAAAACGTTCTTGCACTGCCACCGTTTTAATTTTTTTAGCTTCGAAGGCGAGAAGCAAAGATTTTGGACACAGAATTTCATAATCAATCAGTGCCAATTTTAAACTAGAATAAACTTCCAGCTTTTTTGAATATGCCTTAAAAACAGCATAAAATCGAGACAACAACAACAAACCGATAAGCTGCGAAAAGCTTCGAACAGAAACAATACCTCGACTTATTGCAAACAAAACATGAGGAAAGCCTGTTTGAAATAATTGGCGTTCGCTCCCTAAACAAACCCACTTTGTCTTTTCAGATGGCGATGGAAAGTTACTATAATCAAAATGAAGCAAATTATCCGAATGCAACTCTGAATCAATTTCATCTGAATAAAAAAGAGTCTTTTGGAAGAGATTTCCATAATCAACCCCTTTGTGAGTTACAAAAACTACTCGCGAAGATGAGGTGTTAGATAAATCTGCACTTGATATTGTTATGTCAGTTTTTGAATCATTTTTATGTTTAAAGAATTGTAAACATCTTCGAAAAAAACCAACTGTCCTACTCACACTTTTAAAAAGTGGATTCATCGGAATTGTAAATAATGTAACATTCGATGCCAAACCAAACGTCAGCAATCCTTTGACATCAAAGTTAATCAACACATGCTTTCGAGCAGGATATGCATCAGCCCAACAATTAACCCTATCTATTAAGGATGCCTGTCCCGAAATTATCGACTGAACCACCATGAAAAGCTTGCTGACAATATCGGTGTTCTTTGGATAAAGATTTTTAAATGTATTCAAAAGTTTAGGGGAAACAAATTGATTTGTCTTCTTTTGGAGTTTGTTTTGGGCATCAATAATGCACCTAAGAATTTCTTTCATGTGAGAAAGTGATTCTAAGGGTAAAGGTACAATTCCCACCTTACGTAATCTATCAACTCTCAGCGCTTCAAGTTCGGGGCCTTGTCCACTTCCAGATAAACTGATGTAGAAAACATTGCAGCCAAACTTTTTGAGCAGCCTCGCTATGAAATCGGAAAAAGGAGGTAACGAAGCAAAAATAATATCCGATTTTTTTTCTACAGTTTTCATAGCTTAAACTTTTCTGAGTTTGAAAAAAGCAGCATGAAAATTTCCTGTAGATAAGATACATGTTTCACCAATTGACTCATGCTTTGTAAAATATGAAGCAATATTTTCGTGGATTGTAGCGCGGGTACGCTGCTCAATAATAAGCGCAAAGGTATTATTCAAGGATTGCTCATCAATAATAATGATACTCTTTTTTGATATTCGAACAAATTCATCAATGATCTTTTGATGTATATCTTTTGTCATTTGAATTGTCGAAGCAAGCAATGTTGAAAAAACTCCACAGACAATAATGTGATCAACCGATTTAGCTTTAAATGATCTCAAAAAATCGAAATCAAGAATACTTCCCTGTACGAGAGATTTATCAGCACTTTCTTCTATTCCTACTTGCGCAATGCGAAGGCAGCGCTTGTCAAAATCAAAACCAGTGTATGATGAACGAGGATACTTCTTAACAATGAATTTTAGATTTTGTCCTTTTCCACAGCCTGCATCCAAAAAACTTTCGCCATCTTTATAAGCAATCGTCATAGGATAAGCATCTAAGAACAACTGTAGCCTGCTCTCTAATTTTTTAAATTGCTCGACGCACTCTTGTTTAGAAAGATTATCTAAATTTATATAGCCTCTGCCATTTTGTGCGTAATGGGCAAGATTTCGTTTTTCATATAATTGAAGTCCATTTTCGGTACTAGCTTGCTTCCAAACATTTCTTAAAGTACGCCAAAAATACGAATGGAAGGCAAACAATGATCCAACCACAGAGGGCCGTCCAACAATTGGATTATTAAGAGCCATTAAAAACATCTGGTCCTTTTTCCAGATGCCGATTCGGAGAGGCAAGCATGCAAATACAAGAAATATCGGCCTCAATTTCGCTGAGACGTTGTCGCCGAAATTTTTTAGTTTTATTTTCATTGTTTCATTTGTTCTCAATTTAAAGAAGCTTTCTTCCAAGAATGAAAGCTTCTGCAGCTTCCACACCCACTGTAGCTCCACGCCATTTGGCCAAAGCATCTATTGCCACCAGTGATCTTGGATGCGGGAATGCTCGCAATTCATTTTCATAGGCCTTCATGGCCGCAATTTTAATTTTTAAGGTGGCTGAAATATCCACAAAAAAGTTTGGTAAAAAAGGTGTTGCTGAACCTGGCGGGCTCCATTCTGTCGAAGACGGCACTTCAAAAAAAAGAAGTTCTTGTACTGAGCATTCAGGTTGTGGTCGACAAGCAGCAAGCACCGCCTCATGAACAATACGATGATCAATATTCACATCACCAGCATGGTGAGTAAAAACTGTTGAAGGTTGATACCTCTCAATGAAATTTTCAATTTGCTTAACTACGTCTAACAACTCTAAACCATCAAGGCGATTATCTGGTAGGTTTAAATGATCCACTGATGCACAACCCATAATCTTGCAAGCAGCTTGAGCTGCTGCATTACGCAGAACAATCAGGCTCTCGCCAAGAAATTGTTCTTTCGCCGCGACTCTCGATCCTTCTCCATCCGCCATCAAAAGCACATGCACTGAGCGACCTTCATTTGCAAAGCGAGCAATAGTTCCACCGCAACCAAGCACTTCGTCATCCGGATGAGCTGCAACAATAAGAATGCTCTTTTGATTTTTCATTTCTTTTAACCTCTCATAAACTACATATAGCTTGTAAGCATTGTTTGAATTTCTCGAAGTAATGTCGGTGATGAAGCAACCACCAGTCCATTTTTTTCAAATCCACCCTGATATTCAAAACTTTCCCCTGTAAACTGAGTGAGCACGCCACCAGCTTCTTGCAACACAAGGTGTGGTGCTGCAACATCCCAATCTCTCAAAGGCACATCCTTGACAAAAATATCAGCACTTCCTTCAGCAACGAGACATATTTTCAATCCGATGCTGCCACTTTCAACATAATTCACACAGTTTAAATCATGAAATAAGCGCTTTGTGATACCATTAGGTTGAGGATAATTATCAATCAGTGTCATTTCCCGAGAATTGAATAATTTAACGGATATCGGTCTTCCATTAACAGTTGCTCCATTGCCTTGTTCTGCAACATAGAGTCGTTCAAGTGCCGGAGCATAAACCGATGCCAAGCAGGGTTTCCCACCCTTAATCCATGCAGCTTGACAAACAAACCCATCAAAACCTTGAGCAAAGCTGGCCGTACCATCTATAGGATCGATCAGCCAATACTGAGACGGCCGGTCATGAGATTGAGATGAGATATCTTCTTCGCTAACAATGGGCATATTCGAGATTTTTGACAGTTCTTTCCTCAGATATTCATCAGCAATCAAATCAGCTGCTGCTTTAAACTGTGTCCCCTCCCACTTGCCATCTATAAGTCCCTGCTTGCGGCACTCTAGAATTTTGGTTCCTACCCTTTGCATAGCCAGGCCCAGCCTATCTTTCACCTGAACCTCCTGAAGATTGAAAACCAAATTCACGACGAACAACACCAACAAACTCAAGCAATCGTTGCTGAAAACTAATATCGATTAAACCATAGCAAGCTTTAAGTCGCTTCAAGCACATTGAAAAGTTTTTTACTTTTATTAAGGGAGGCTTCCAATCAATATCGCAGTAAGCGGCAATTTGTTTCACTGCGGAAAAGATATCAAATTCACTGTTATATCCCACATTTATAACCTGAGCAGAAGAAGAGTTAGTATTTGTAAGAGTGGCCCTTAGAAAATATTCCGCAGCATCTTCTACAGCCATTGCAGCCCAAAGTTCAGTGGGAGTAAGAAGTTCAAATGTTTCATGTGTAACAAACGACCTAGTAGCATTGTACAATAGTCCTGAGCGTCTAGGCAAACCAAACAAACCTGGAAGACGTAGAACTACATCACCAGGGAAACGTCTATTCAAAAGAATTTGCTCAGCAAACCATTTTCCCTTTGCATATCCAGAATGAGGAAGGCAAGCATCTTCTTCACGAACCGGAAAATTTGTAACTGCATCATAAACGGTCATCGATGACGCCAATATAATTCGACAACGAGCATACTCTGCGATATTTTTCACCATTGAGATACTCGCCTCAGCCGTTTGTTCATCATTGTAATGAGAAGGAAATTTTGGAACCTTTGCTGCGCAATGAATAATGATAGAAGGTTTAATCTGATCCATCAGCCTACAAACGGCTCTACGATCGGTGAGGTCACACGCTTTACCAAACTTTCCGCTAAAACTTGTAGGAATATATGGAACCCCGTGTTTTCGCAGTTTTTCCAACACATGGCTACCTAGATAGCCTGAAGCTCCTGTCACTAAAACATTTTCTAAATCATGTCCCATGTAATCCATTGATCCTCTTCAATATCTGAACAAGCTCTTCGTCCCACTACCGTATCCAGAAGATAAGGCTGTATTCCCAAACCAGGACGTTTAACCATAATCATTTCTGATGTAATAACTTCACCTTTGGGAATACGATATTTAGCATGAAGGCTTCGTCTCCCCTTTTCAAACATTTCCATTTCTTCTAAACGCGGTCCAGTTTTTGCTCCATCTCCCATTGCAGCTTCAATCTCTCTCAATCGTTGCATCATTTGCTTAAATGATTTTGGCTCCATAGCAAATGAGTGGTCAGGGCCTGGTAAATTTTTGTCTAAGGTAAAGTGTTTTTCGATTACGCAGGCACCCAATGCAACAGCAGCAAGACACACATGATCACCTTCCGTATGATCAGAATAACCTGTAAGCACACCAAAAGTATCACGCATAACTCCAATAGCATTCAAATTACTCAAGTTTGCCGGCGCTGGATAAAGGGAAGTACACTGTAACAAAATAATTTTCTCGTTGCCAACTTCTCGACATGAGTCAACAGCACGTTGTATATCCATCCAGTCGGCAAGACCTGTAGAGAGAATAATGGGACGGCCTCTTTTTGCCATATCACGAACAAGTCCCAGATCGTTGAGATCGAAAGAGGCAACTTTGAATGCATGCATTCCAAGTTCATAGAGTTCATTAATCGCTTCGGCATCGCAAGGAGAGGATAAGAAGACAAGATTACGGCTTTCGGAATACTCCTTGAGTGGGGCATGCCAACTTCGATTCAACTCGAGAGTTTTTATCAGTTCAAATGTATTGCAATGATTCAAATATGAAAATCCTGGGGTATGTTTTGAATAATGTGTTTGAGCGCGAAAAGTCTGGAATTTTACAGCGTCAGCTCCAGCATCAGCAGCAGCATCGATCATTTGCTTCGCCAAATCAAAATCATGATTATGGTTTGAGCCAATTTCCGCAATGACAAAACAGGGATGCTTGTCGCCAATCCATTTCCCCGGTGCTATTTCACAATTAAGAGGCTGTCTCATTTTAACTCCTCAATAAATTCATTGTGCCAAGATCTTCTCAATCCGAAACCATTACGAAAGGGCAATAAATCATTCTCTTTATAATTTTTATTCTTTTTGTTCCCAAGATAGACATCGATAAAATCCACACCAGCAGCCAACGCCAAACATGAAGTTGTTGAGATACGTGGATTGATTTCAAACGGTTTTACATCACCGTTCTTAGTTTTTATAAGTTGAATATTGTAACAACCGAAAACAGGATTGGCTGTATGAATCGCCACGCACGCAGATATTACTTTTTCATCATGATCTGTCATCGCTCGTATGGTGATCCCTTTTTTGATCTCAACTTTAACAGGCACTACCGCACGCAGCTGTCCATCTCGATCTGCTGCTATCATAACGGTGTATTCCTGCCCCTGAAGCAACTCTTGAACAATAAAATCTTCTGGCTGACGACGCGAGATAATCACATGCGCCTGCAACTCCTCTTTGGAATGAACAATGGCAACTCCACGTGAACCGCGTCCCTGCCGTGGTTTAGCAATACATGGGAATAAAACATTTTGATGTTCAAACAATAGTTCAGTCTTTGGAACTGGTAATTTATATTTTTGTAATAAAGAGTTCGAGGTGAGTTTATCTAGATGTGTTTTGATAAACGCCATCGATGGTAACATGACTTCGCATTGCATATCATCACGTGCATGCGCAATCGCGACCAATTCTTCATCAACACCGGGGATCAGGAGGTCCACATCAAGTTTACAACACAGCTTGCACACTTCATCCACAAATGAAGGATCAGAAGCAAAAGGAATTTTGTGCCAAGAACTAAGAGGAATGAAATGAGGTTTAGCATTATAGTCCGCATCAGCAAAGTGAACCTTATAACGCCCGCTCAACAATCGCAATAGCGCCTCAGCACCTGCTCCGCCACCACCTGTAAAAAGCAATTTTTTCATTTATATTTTTCCTTAGTGCAATGCCCACATCAAAAAACACCCCGATAGATCATCACTGCCCGCCCCTTGTCATACTCTGCTTCAAAACCCAAAGATTCGAAAATTCTTCGTGATGAAAGATTACCGAGTTTTACCTGTCCAAATATTCTAACCCCAGGAATTTCGGTGCAAAGTTTCTTAATAGCTGTTTCTAACAAGAGACGTCCCAAGCCACGGCCACGATATAGAGGAGTAAGGCTATAATCGACTTCCCAATTCTCTTCTTTACAGTCAAATCGCACCTGTCCAATTGCAATGGCATCTGGTGTTTCGATAATATAGAGACGACATTCCTCGAGATGAGATAAAATAGCGTGAAACCATTTGTGGTGGGTTTCCTTTGAAATCTTCGCTGGTGAGAAAGCATTGCTCCGAGTGACAGGATCGTTTGCCCAGATTAAGAGCAACTCTTCATCTTTTGGGGTAACAAGTCTGGCACAAAAGGAGGTGTTTGTTGTTATCTCCAAATCTATATGCGTCAGTCTATTTCCATACTCATAAACACCTTTTCGAATCTGCTCGATACCCTGCTGCTCTCTAGCGATACGCCTTTTAAGATACTCACTACTGTATTCTTTTTTTATTTTCTTTTCCCATACTTGAGGAAAAGTTTTAATTAAGACATCTTCAGCAGCGACGAAGTCAAAAACATACTGGCTATTAAAGTGTGCAAATTTATCTTCTATCATTAATTGAACACGAGGAAGTGAGTAGCGGTTAATAACAAAAGTAAGTTTAGTGACACCTAGTTCCTTTGTCATTCTCTCAACTTCTACGAGTTCCTGGTAGGTTGAACCTGAGACCCATTCTAGTTGGATGAGATTTAGAGGAACTCCTTCAGCTATGAGTTCATCGCGAAGAATTTCTGCAAGCAAGGGACGTTTATTCGAAGTACCTTCAGCAATATCTTTTCCCTTTCCCCCACCAGTTATGATGAAAGTATTGAGATTTTCCTTAACTAGGATTGCTGCAGCAAGGATTCGTAACTTTCCTCCAGGAGCACCAAGTTTATCGTCCTCTTCAGAAAGATCAGTGCTAACCCATTTCCCCGATTGATTTTGTTTGATGCCCGCTGCTAGCAAAATTATTGCATGGGAATATGTATTCACTTTCTAGTATCCTCTGCCTGCAGTACCTTCCACATCATTTGCGCACGATCCCAATCTTCCGGAGTATCTATATCTTGAACACGCCATCTCGGAAGAAGAACTGGAGTAGAATGAGGAGCAAAAATAGTTTTTTTTTCTCTCCACACAGATGGTCGTCCCCAGTAAAACTGGCCTGCATCATGCAGTGCGATAGGCAAGTCCTGGGAGCGAGTTAAAAAATGTTCTGGGAAAACCATTTCAATGCTACCCTCTTCATTTTTTTGGAATGAACGAAAAATAGGTGAAGAAAAATCTGTTGCAGTAAATGTATATGCCCACTCACCAGACTCTAGTATTTCCAAACCTCGCTTGAGATCGTCTACTTGTATAAAAGGTGCTGTGGGATAAATGCAACAAACTGCATTGAGGTTAAATTCTTGATCCAAAGCCCATTGCGTTGCATGGGCAACAACTTCAGCAGTTCCTATATGGTCATCGGAAAGTTCAGGTGGGCGAATGAACGGCACTTCCGCTCCGTATTTTTTTGCCACCTCAGCAATTTCGCTACTATCAGTAGAAACAATAACATGATCAAACAAACTCGATTTTTTGGCAACCTCAATTGACCACGCAATTATTGGTTTACCGCAAAAATCTTTAATATTTTTGAAAGGGATACGTTTACTTCCACCTCTAGCTGGTATGACAGCAATTCTCATAAGATTTTCTCCAAAGCACTTATAACCTGATTTTGCTGTTGTTCCGTCATTGTTGGGTACAGCGGCAATGTAATCGCAGTCGCACCATGTTTTTCAGCTTCTGGATACTGGCCATGAGAAAAACCAAGTTCTCGATAATAGGGCTGCAGATGCACTGGTATGTAGTGAAGATTTACACCAATGCCACTTTTCCTCATCTCTTCAAAAACTTGGAGATGTGATTTGGATATCGCTTTCTCCTTTAAGCGAACCACGTAGAGATGGTGGGCGGACTGGTTTTCCGGCTTAACGTTTGGCAATTGTAATGGGAAATTTTCTAATATGTGGTTATAACGATGAGCCAAAAAGGTGCGACGTTTTACGTAGTCGTCTAACCTTTCGAGTTGGCACCTCCCAAGTGCAGCCTGAATATCAGTCATACGATAATTGAATCCAAGCATTTGTTGTTCGTAATACCAAGACCCACGGTCTGCTTGCAAAAACCGGTTTGATTCACGTGTGATACCGTGAGTACGCAGCATATTCATTCTCTCGGCTAATTCTTCATCGTTTGTCAGCGACATACCACCTTCACCCGTTGTGATAATCTTAACTGGATGAAAACTAAACACCGTAATATCAGACCAACGACAACTTCCCACCAACTCCCCATTTCTCGAGGCTCCAATAGAATGTGAGGCATCTTCCAATACTCGAAAACCAAACTCATGGGAGAGCTCCCATATAGCTTCTTGATCGGTAGGTTGGCCAGAAAAATGAACGGGTACGACTACTGTTGGGAGTTTTTTTTCCTTTTTGGCTTGAACAAGTTTTTCCTGAAGTTTTGGTACACTCATGTTCCATGTTAGTGGATCAATATCAATAAAATCAACCTCGGCACCGCAGTAACGCCCACAATTAGCCGATGCAACAAAGGTGTTTGGAACTGTCCAGAGTCTATCCCCTTCCCCAAGACCTAATGCGAGACAAGCAATGTGCAAAGCCGAAGTGGCGCTGTTGACAGCAACGGCATGCTTGACTCCCACTTTTTCTGAAATAGCTTTCTCGAAAACGGGAATTGCAGGGCCTTGCGTCAGGAAGTCTGAGCGTAAAATTTTTACGACAGCGTCAACATCAATTTGTGTAATGTCCTGGCGACCGTACGGAATCATTGAATACCTGAAAGATGGTTAAAAGTGATAATTTCCTCAATGGTCAAAAATGATTGATTTTTTCCAGAATGAAACTCAAAACCCTGCTCGACCAACTTCCCTATCTCGCCAAGCTTATTTATGGAAAAATCCACAATATTTGAAAATTGAATTGTGGGCTTGATAACAAAGTGATCGGAAAATTCAAGCGTTAGATGAGAATCATCAGCTGGACACATAATTTCATGAAGTTTTTCACCAGGACGTATGCCCACTATTTTTTGATCAACATCAGGAGCCATTGCTCTCGCTAAATCAATTATATTCACTGATGGAATTTTTGGAACAAAAATCTCACCACCTTGCATACGACCAAAATTCTTTAGGACAAAATCAACTCCCTGCTGCAACGTAATCCAGAAGCGTGTCATGCGTGGGTCAGTAATCGGGAGGTACAAACATCCGTCAGCAATACATTTTTTAAAAAATGGCACCACCGAACCGCGAGAACCCACAACGTTTCCATAGCGAACTACTGAGAATCTTGTTTTTTGTCTTCCCGCAACATTATTGGCAGCCACGAATAACTTATCAGACACAAGTTTGGTGGCACCATATAAATTAATAGGGTTTGCTGCTTTATCGGTAGAAAGCGCAATCACCTTTTCCACATTATTTATGAGTGATGCTTGAATCACATTTTCTGCCCCATGAATATTTGTTTTAATACACTCCATAGGATTATACTCCGCTGCGGGTACCTGCTTAAGTGCGGCAGCATGAATCACATAATCAACACCATTCATCGCCTGGATAAGACGATCCTGATCACGAACATCTCCAATAAAGTAACGCATGCATTCCTGACAAAAGTCTTGTTGCATTTCAAATTGCTTAAGTTCATCACGAGAATAGACTATCAGTCTTCTTGGCTTGTAGTTTTCCAACAAAGTTTTGGTGTACTGCTTTCCAAAAGAACCGGTTCCACCAGTAATGAGTATAGATTTATTATTAAACATTTTTTTCTCCGAATTTATATTCTGATATATTCAAATGAGATCTGTTTTTCTTTCAACAACTGTCTCACGCCAACTTCTTCCTGAGAAGTTGTCACGAGAATATCTGGTGAAGAAATGCCAGTCAGATCAAGAATTACAGGAACAATATCCACATTTTTCTTATAGGTGAGCATTCCCTTTTCATTTAGTTCTGTCAGCGCAGAATATTCTCTTACTTTGCCTTTGTAAGCCAAACCACTCATGAGGTTGGGGCTAATCGGGCTTCTATCACGAGCAACCATTACAACAGGATTTAACTGAACACCTTCTTGCCCAGCATAAAGCGTCAAAAAAATTGAATGATAGTTTCTGTTCGTAATATAATCTAATCCTATCGGCGTTATTGGTGCTTCCGAAAATTTATTTACATCGACAAAAATAATTCGTCGAGATCCACTTTTATGATCTTTACTTTGAGTTTGAAGTTTATCTGCAATTTGTCTGGCAACGTTTGCGTATTGAGCGTGTTGCTGAAAATGGCTCACGAAAAGATAGCCATGGCGATCAACATTTTTCGCGCGGTCAGTCCAGTTTTTTTCTGTTTCTGGTCCATGCTTTTCCCAACTCGACGCAAACACTTGGCTTCTAAATCGTGAATGCTCTTCAAGCAAGTTAAACACAAGGCCGCTAAATACTACAATGATGCAGAGCGCTCCAGCACATTTGGCATACTTCCCAATCCGTCCAATATTGAAGTTCGCAAGCCAATACAGAAATGCTGCTACAAGCATATGCAATGGGAATAAACAAAAATACATTCTATGGTCGCTTAATGTTGCAAGAAAACCGCTGGAATTATTCACCACACTTGATGAAAGAAGTGGTATCGAAAATACAGCCAATATTACCAAGAGACTCGCCCAAGGCTTGGTAAATAATATTCCTCTACGTCTTAGAGAAGCTAGAGTCACAACTAAACCTAGAATCGCAAAGGGAACAACAAACCAATTCAGTAAGGGATAACGAAAATCAGCAAGAATATAGGATGAAAAAGGAGAATGAAAATTCCCAATAAAACCAAATATCGATTCTACAAATATTGCTATGTTGGTCTTGAGCATTGTTACAAACCCAGGTCCGCCCGCCGAAATAGCTGTGAGCGTCATGGTCTCTGCATTCTTTGGAAAAAGAAAGGAAGAAAATCGTAAAACTGAAATTAAATTTCTGTAGTCAAGTAGAGCTAATAAGAACAAGGAGATTACAACTGAATATCCGCCTAATACCCAGACACCGCGCCATATAGTATCACTTCCGGGATTTTTTTTGAGTCGCCAATATACACTTACAAACCAGATAGCCACCAACATAACTGCAAAAATACGCGCAGGACCATAATGAAGCGAAACAAATGCCATCGCAAAAGCAAGTCCAATCCACGTTTTCAAATTCCAATATTGAATCTCGAGAGCCTGCAATCGCTCAACTACAAAAAGAAGCGCGGCACCACTCACAGCCACAACGATCATCATATGTTCGTACTGAAAAAACATCTGATTTCCAGCCAAAAGTGCTGTGGCTCCAATTGCAGGCCAAGGTCCAAACCATCTTCTACAGATTCTAAAAAAAAGCAGTAACGATACAAACCCAAAAAAAAAGGATGGAATTCGAAATGTCAAAAAGTTCAATGGTAAATGAAAAGCGTGAATAATGAGTCTCGCTATCTCAAGCGATGCATATCCTTGTCCTCCAATATTCGCCCTAGGTGCAATAAGAAAACTTAGTGGCACATCAACAGGTCCAAAGGTATGATAGAAAGTAAGACTTTCCCACAGGCCCAACAAATTCGCCCCTGGGAGGAGAGCAACTAACAGAACTGGAATCAATAACAAATAAGGTATTGATTTCCATGATAGTATATTCGATTTTATTATTTTTCCAAACAAAGAGAAATTCCTAATTTTGACAAAACTTTTTCACTATGAGTACCAGCTTTTCCGCCAAGGATATAAGTTTCCACTCTGGATTGCACAGATGGAAACGCAATCAGCAAAAGCATTGAGGTCAGACATACAACAAAAAGATATCCAACGAACACTTTTGCAAAAAATGGAAAATATTTTGTGATCCATCGAGTCACTTTTGGAAGTGGATCAAAGCGATGAGCTGGCGGTGGTAAAGAAATTTTTTGTTTCTCATAAGTTAGTAGAACATTTTCCTCGGCTTGCAAAGCACGTAAGAGAGCCTCCTGGGGAGTGGCACCTTTTTCCACAACACAGATTTCAGCAATACTTGCAACGAACTCATCAGTATTCCGTATTATGTGAATTGCATAATTATATTTCATATCAAACTCCACACATTGCTAAGAAATTTAAAGATGCAATTATATTTCTAAGCTTTTTTTCTGGCATAAACTGTCATGATATCAAAAAGATTAAGGGGGATATTTAATTGAGATAGTGGCGATCGATCAAGTGCATTTGCCCCCCTTCGTACAAGACGCCATGGAAAAATTGTAAAGAGCTTGTAACTAATATAGGAAAGAGAATACACCTCCGAATGATAAGCAATTTTCAACACTTCAAAGCCCTCTTTTTCCAAGTAGGCACGAATAACTTCGGGGGAGAAATAAAAAACATGATGACGCGGAGTCATCAAATGCCAATTACGTCCACTCAGCTTGGACATTATGGAGTTAATATTTCCCGTGCTCGCAACTATAAGCCCACCTGGTTTAAGCATGCGCTGTATAGATTTAAAATCGTGAGCTGGATCAACTGAGTGTTCGATGTAATCCCACATGGTAATGACATCATAAGTCATTGGCTGATCATCAAAATCTTGAAACTTACCAACCCAAACATCTAACCCAAGTTTTTTTTGAGCCAATTGAGCCATAGTGGATGAATATTCAACACCTCTCACCGTCCAACCAAGTTGACGTGCCTCATCCATAAAAAAACCTGAAGCACTTCCAACATCAAGTAAGCGACCTACACCATTACAATGTTGACCAATACGGCCTAAGCGACGACGAAAGTTTGAGCGCAAAAATCGTTCATCTTTTTGATAATCTTGATAACCTTGACCCTGAGTATCACCAAGTTCACTAAAAAAATATGAGTCTGAGTAGATTAAATCCAATTCTTTATTGTCAGGAATCGTACCTCGAAAAATGAGTCCACAGGTCGAACAACGAAGAACTGGATAAGTATCCTTAACATAGAGACAACTCTGTCTATCATCAACTTCAGTTCCGCAAAGGTTGCAAACAGCCATTATTTCTCCCAGGAATTATTACTATTTTTTTGAATTATGAACAGAGGTAGATCTTTTGAAAATACTAAGCGACGAAAATAACTGGCAAGTATACCCAAACAAATAAGCTGAAGACAACTCATGATGATCACGGTTAAAATCAAACTTGTCCATCCCTGCATCAAAACATCATTTGAAGCTCTCGAGATAAGAATAAAAATCACATAAAAAAAGGAAAAAGCAAGCCCAACGGTTCCCAAAAAGGTAATGCTCTTCAACGGAAGACTTGAAAATCTGATAATGCTCATGATTGCTAATTCCACATTCTTAGCGAAGGTAAAGCGACTCTTTCTTCCTTTTTGCAGATGTTGTTCATAGGACAAGGAACCTTTCTTACAAGGTAACCATGAGGCGAAAACACGGAGCGAACCAACATGGGGTAAATATTGATAGAGCGAATGAATTGCGCCAGCATCCCACAATCTAAAATCTGCTTGGCCAGGAACAAGAGATAATCCCGTCATCTTAGCAGTAAGGCGATAGAATATTTTTGAAAGAGTCTTTTTTAAATAACCTAAACCCGCAGCTGGTTTCCTAATTGTATTTACCAAAAGGCATTTCTCGTTTCTCCATTTTTCAATGAGAGAAGGAACCAGTTCGATGGGATGCTCTAGGTCACAATCCATAGTAATAATTGCCTGTGGCCACTTTCCGGCATTCATCAATCCAGCAACAAGAGCTGCTTGATGTCCAAAATTAGCTGTAAAGGAAATATAAGAAATACAATCTACATGTTTCGTTGAAAAGTCATTAAGAAGAGAGCTCGTATTATCAATTGAACCATCATCGATAACAAGAAGACGAAGATCAGTATGTTCACTAATGGTCGCACGTAATCTTAAAAAAGCAGCAACAAAGTCGGGCAACATTTTTGATTCATTAAACGCAGGAGAAATAATTAATACCCGACTAATACTCATAGCACTTCCTTTAGATTTTTGTTTTAACAGTTCCGTATACTATTAATACTTCACTTAACTTACCAGGGGGGAAATGTTTCAATCATTCGTTTAGTTAAGTTAAAACTTCTTCTATTACTATGTTTTGTTGCACTTGAATCATTTGAGAAAAAATTCCAATTGTTTTCTGGCGTAGGTCAACATAGCTGCCCTCTTCAATAACATGTCCCTCTCGTAAAACATAAACATAATCCGCTTTCGCAATAGTTGATAAACGATGAGCAATAATGAGTACCGTTGTATTTTTTGCCAATGCATCAATAGATTCTTGGATCAATCGTTCTGATTCAGAATCGAGAGCACTGGTGGCTTCATCCAAAATCAACAACTCGGGCTTAAGAAGAAGTGCTCGAGCCAGTGCAATGCGCTGTCTTTGTCCACCTGATAAACGCGCCCCACGATCACCGACTATGGTATCAATACCCTGAGGTAATTCCTTCACAAAAGTTTCTGCATTCGCCATACGACAAGCTTTCCATAAATCATCTTCACTTCCTTCAGGGTAAGACCACAACAAATTATCACGGATTGATGTGTGAAACAGTAAAGGCTCTTGTGGCACATATCCTACACGCTCACGAAAGCTATTTTGCTTCCACTCACTAAAAGGAATTCCATCTAATAAAACTTCACCTTGTTTTGGAATCTGCAAACCTAGCACAAGATCAGTAATGGTAGATTTTCCAGATCCAGACTCACCAACTAAAGCAGTCATCTTCCCTTTACGAATTGTCAAATTGACATCTTGTAATGTTTTCTGACGGCCCGGGTAGATAAACGTTACATTCTTCAATTCCAATCCACTTTTTAGTCGAGTGAAAAGCCTATCCCCTTCAACTTCTTCAAGACTTTTCGCTTGCTCTCGAAGCGAAACCAACTGTTCATAACTTGGGAGAAATGTATTTATACTCACACTGGAAGACATCAACTGTCCCAAGATGGGCAATGCTCGAAGAAGACTCCAAAGTAAGGCTGCCATTTCAGCAATGGGGCTTCCAAGATGGAGCGCTACTCCTAAGGCAACAATTGCAGATAAGATTCCTATGGGCTGATAGAGCAACCCTACACCAGTCTCCAAAGTTTGAGAACGTAATGTAACATGAACATGTTGATCAAAGACCTGCAAAAAACGCTTTCTAGACTGTGCTTGACGGCCAAATCCCAAAATAAGTCGAGCTGCCGACAAAATTTCAGTTATCGCTCCCATCATCACATTGGCAGTTTCAGTATTCTGCTGTCCCAGACGATATCCCACTTTTTGTAATAAGAAAAAAGGCAAGCCCAACAAGAGTGCTATACCCAAAGCCGTAAGCGTCATTGTTGCATTTAGCCATAATGGAACAGAAAAATAGATACAAAGCTGTACTACTCTCGCAAGCTGTGTAGCCATGTGCCCCAGGGTATCACCAATGTTTTGAAGCTCTTTATTAAGAGTATTCAATAATCTTCCTTGGTCTGTCCCACTGAAGAATTCCCAGCGCGCTTTCAAAAAGGTAGTTAATGCACCACCATACAGGCCTCGAACTACAGCATACTTTATATGTAAAATGAAATATCTCGCAACAACACTCAGTAAGCCCATGATCAGATTAGACAAGACAAACAACAGTCCAAAAAACCAAAAGCTTGGGTGTATATTCAAAGGCCCCATGACTCCTAACAACACTTGAGTTAGTCGACTGGGTGCTGCAAGAGTTGGGTCTAACAGAAAATCGGCCAGAGGCACCATGGCAAGAACTGCCGCTGCCGCAACAATCCCTTCGACCACCAAAATGAGAAACAACACGACAAAGTGTCGAGGGTAACTCGTCATGAATTCCCTGAAAATAGCAACAATACTAGATCGTCTCGTCAATCTTATGTCCTCTCATTCAAATCACTCTAACCAATCCTGTTTTTCACGTAGAAATTGGGCACCATAACGAGCACAAATTTTTCCATGAAGCGGCCTGCACCCATCCTTAGCATCCACTGGAAAAATTTTCCAAAAACGCCGTTGCAAATCATCATCATTTTGTTCAGGTTTCCAGACACCTTTCAAGCGCTCTAGCATTTCAATCACAAGTGATTTAATTTCCTCGGGCGTGTTTTCAATGACCTCAATACCTTGAGCTTGATAGTCAGAAGTTGTTCCAAAAAAACCAACTCCACGGCTAAATATTTCTTTGAAAGTAAGAAATCGCTGCTCTGATACTAATTTATATTTTTTACATATCCCCACAGTGTTTTTTAGAAAAGTTGCAAAATATCCAATAGGCACCATGTTTACATAGGCTATTGGTCTTCTAAACACCTGAGGGATTGCATCAAAACCAGTACCGACACTAATACAAAACAAGCACTTTGCACCAAGGTAAACATCCATAAAATCATCCCGCATTCCATTGGTGGCATAATCAATTACTTTTGGATGACTCGAGTGAATAGGTTCTTTAACTACTGCGCCCATGCGAATCACATAGTAGCCAAGATTTGCAAGTGCTTCTGCCGCCAAAACATAATTCTGAACATCAACATCCCGATAATCGTGATAATCCCATTGACCAGGAAGTTCTGTATTTAAATACGCACTATCCCTGGCAATCAAACAAATGAATTCAGCATCTGAAGGAATGCCCATTATTCGCAAACCTTCTTTCCCACGAAGTTCTTCTTTCGCTGTAAAACTAAGATGTGGAGGAATGCGTTCGTACAGATTATATACATCCCGATCATAAGAAGTATTTTCTCCGATCTCGTGAATTAATCCCCCCGGAAAAAAGCTGTTCAGTATAAAGACTGGCCTCAATAACCAAGATGGCCAAACCCTCAAACAGCGCCCCAACATAAGTGCCAACTGTTTGTTGGCTGGCTTATAGGCATGATAATACAAGTTTATATGACATTCTTTTGGGACATTAATTCCCGCATCACGCTCACAAAGATGTACTTCTGTGTTAAGCGCAATATGCCCAATTCTGGAACTGTACAATGGCATTATTCTGATAAGTAACCAGCGCCGAAAAAGACGCATGAAAAGAAAAAATGGTAAGGTCAGAGGCAAAACAAAAAGAAATTGAAGTATTTGGTATAATTTGCGCAACAACATTTTCTGTCCACCATGATAACTTTTTTTATATTGGTGCAATATCAATATAAAGTTCAAAAATTTCATAACTTAATGATCTCGTTAAGCATCATCCATTCAACGCTAAATCCATTACAAATTAACTGTAAAATTCGCACATAACTGACACCATATAGTCAACTTGTTCCTCAGTAATATATTGGTGTGCAGGTAATGTAACAATCTCTCCCGCTTGCCGTTCACAAACAGGAAAATCTCCAGTTTTATAACCAAGCTCTTCTGCAGCCTTTTGCAAGTGAAGAGGAACGGGATAATGAATTTTTGCCTCTATCCCCTTAGAGATGAGGTAAGGAAGAAGCTCTTCTCGTCTCTTAGCTCCAATTTGGTAGAGTTGATACACTTCACGGTTTGTTTGCGGCCGAAGAGGAACCTGAATTCTCCCCTCTAATTGTTTCAATCCTTCATCCAATCGAGAAGCGTTTCTATTACGAGCCCTAATTGAATCTTCAATTTCATCTAATACGCGGCTGGCAATCACAGCCTGGATAGGCTGCAGGCGTGAATTAATTCCCCACATGGAGTTGTGATCTCTGTCAACCATACCATGGTTTTGATAGATGCGAATAAACTCAGCAACACTGTCATCATTGGTTGCAATAAGTCCACCATCTCCCATCACGTTAAGAGGTTTTAAGGGATGCATACTAAATGCGTTCACCTTTCCAAACGTCCCAGCAAATTTCCCATTTATTGTGGCTCCGGTTGCTGGACAAGCATCTTCAACGACGTCCAAACCATATTTTTGTGCAATGTCCAAAACTGCTTCGATATCAGGAGAGCATCCAGCCCAATGAACGGGAAGAATCGCCTTTGTCTTTGAAGAAATTGCTGCTTCAATCTTTTCAGCATCAATTTGATAACGTTCATTACAATCAACAAAAACAGGACATGCACCAATAGCAACAATTGAACCTACTGTCGCATAGAACGTATTGGGAACTGTGATAACTTCGTCACCCGCTTTGAGCCCCAATGATTTAAGAGAAAGGATTAATGCATCCGTTCCATTTGAGGTACCTATCACATGTTTCGCACCAATATATGAAGCAAACTTTTTTTCAAATGCTTCTACAAAAGGTCCAAAGGTAAACTCACCCGAAGCTATCAATGGACGAAGGTCTTCGAAGTAGACCTCCATCGGATTTGAAAATTGTTCTTTAAGATAAGAGTATTGCACTTTCATATTCACCTTCGCTTATGTGTAAAAGTTAGAAATTAATTCAACAACGCGATCTTGCTGAGTTTCAGATAAATTTGAATGCAAAGGAAGACTCAATATTTTGCTTACATGTTTCATAGTTTTGGGGAAATCAGATGCTGAGTATCCTAAACTTTTTGCTGCAGGTTGCAAATGAATCGGTGTCTCATAATGTATCAGAGCTTCAACTCCATGTTCATTTAAATATTGTTTAAGTTCATTACGTCTTTCCGCTTTTATCACATACGTTTGGAAAACACACCGTTCACCAAGGCCTTCATTTGGAACCTCAACATAGGGATGCAAGAGATCATTATAGCGGAAAGCCAGTTTTCGCCTTGCTTCTGTCCATTCATCGAGATATCGCAATTGTATGCGAAGCATTGCGGCATGCATCGAATCCAATCTACTATTAAAACTCCAAAAATCACATTGTTCTCGATTTGCCAATCCATGATTGCGAAGTCTTGGCAGCAAGGCGATCAGATCAGGATCTTGACTCGTAATCATTCCTCCATCACCAAATGCGTGTAGGTTTTTGAGTGGGTGTAAACTGAAACATGCAGCATGCCCCCAACTTCCAACGCGTTTGCCATCGAGCGATGCGCCCACAGCCTGAGCCGCATCTTCCAATACAAAAAGATTTCGTTTTTGCGCTATCGCAAGAATGTCATTCATCTTTGCTGGTCGACCCGTCAGATGAACTGGGATAATAGCACGAGTACGATCTGTAATAGCATCTTCCAAACGCTGTGGATCCATATTTCCATCGTCACCTATATCTACAAAAACTGGTTTAGCACCAGCAAGTGCAATAGGCGAAACCGTTGCAATAAATGAGTTTGGAACAGTGATAACCTCATCACCGGGAACAAGACCAATTCCCCTGAGAACCAAGTGCAAAGCAGAAGTTCCATTAGAAACTCCAAATGCAAATTTCGCTTGGCAATATTCCGCAAATTCATGTTCAAAGCCTTCCACCTCAGGTCCTAGTATGTAACGTCCACTGTCAAGAACCCCTTCCACAGCAGACATAAGTTCAGCTTTATGTTGGGCAACTTCTGTAGACAAAGCGGAATAGGATATAGTATAGCTTGTCATAGTAATGAACTTTCTCCTCTCGTAATTGAGCTTGCAGTTAAAAAGGCTGCATCCCAGGTTTTAATAAGATACTCCGGAATCGGATAATTCACAGCATTGGAGCGTTCGATAAAAGCCAATGCTTGTCCTTCGTAACAAGCAACTGATTGAATTCCATCATACCAACACCAAAAAAACGTAAGTGTATACTGAGCCCAACCTTCGACTACATCTTCAAAAGACATCAAAAACTGTAAATCAACTGCATCATACCCCGTTTCCTCACGCAGCTCCCGACGCGCACAGTCAATTGCTGTTTCACCTGGCTCGGAGTGACCCCCTGGAGGAACCCACATACCCGCATTTCGAAGACCTACTTTTTCATCCCGATGTTGTAATAATGCAGCCCCATCATGACGCAAGAGCAGCACAGCCGACACCCCATCATCCACAACTTGTATCCAATTTTTTGTAAAACCAGTATACCTTCATGTTCTTCCTGCATTCTTTTTTAGAAAAAAGGAATTAAAACGGCCCCTTAAAAAAAGCATCCGGCACATCAATCGCGAGTCCCCCACGCTGGACAATCAGTTCACTTATCACAGCTTCGATATCGGATTTATCAAGCCCCAACATGTGTTGTATGTTACGTAATATGGAAATTGAGTCTGGATAGAAGTTTTGAATAAGTCCCCGCGAACTTGGTGTAGGATGATCTGGAAGTCCCATCCTCATTGGAGCAACTTTGAGTTCTGAAAAACAATGGTCCACAACACTCGAAACAATCTCAGAACCAACACCATATTGTTTGAATCCAGTATCTATTGTCAGCAAACGTCCCGTCTGTTGTACAGATTCAAATATTCTGTCAAGCTTAAGCGGTCGTAATACGCGCAGATCAAAGACGGATGCTGAATATCCCAGAGTTTCAAGCGCTTTGGCTGCACGTACGGCCTCCAAGGTCATGTATGACGTGGCTACAATAGTTAAATCCTTACCAGGATGCACCTTTCGAGGCCCATCTATAGGCTCTACATAATATCCTTCCGGAACATGCCCATTCACGTAATGACACCAACGATGTTCAATAACAATTACTGGATTTTCATCTTCCACGGCTGCAATGATCAACCCTTTTGCATCATCTGGATAGGTCGGCATGATTACTTTTAGGCCTGGAAAATGAGAAAATATTGCTTCGATACTTTGGGAATGTTCGGGTCCTTGCCCCCAGCCGCGCCCCACTATCAAGCGAATAACCATGGGGACTTTATGTTTCCCATTGCTCACATAATGAGCCTTTGCCGCATTGTTCACAATTTGTTCTATCGCCAACAATGCAAACTCTACTCGATGAAAGCTGATTACAGGCCGTTTTCCCATCATCGCCGAACCAATAGCCACACCACATAATCCGTTTTCTGATAATGGCATTTCAATCATGCGCTTAGAATCAATATGTTTTCCAATATCTGCCGTGGTACCAAATACAGATGATGGATCAGTTAGTCCTTCAGCCATGAATAAGACAGAAGCATCACGCACAGCAGCTTCAGTTAGCCCCTCTCTGATAGCATTGCCAAAACTCATTATTCGTTTTTGTTCTGTCATCCGAAACAGCCCTCCTTCAAAATTCAATAAACAATATTATTTTTTCTTTAACTCTACATTCAAACATATACGTGAGTCTGAGCCTGAGACGATTCTGGCAATGGTGCAGATTTCGCGAATTCAAATGCACTATCAATTTCTTTTTTGAATTCAAGTACCAAAGATTCTTCATACTCAGCTGATAACAAGTTAAGGTCCTGTAGCTTTACTTTGCAATTATCAATTGGACAACGCAAACGCCATTCTTGAAATTCTGCCTCATCACGATATCCAATGTTATTATCAAAATCAGTACCGCAATGTGCGCGCCATCTATAGGTGTCAAATAACAAAAAAGTTGGACCATTACCATTTCGTGCGTGCAACACTGCTTCTCGGCTTGCATTGAAAACAGCACTCACATCATTGCCATCAGCGGACGCAAACTTCATCCCATGGGCAAGAGCAAGATCAACAAGCTTTCGTGGTGGCTGTCGATCTTTTAACGGTGTGTACACTGAAAAAAAATTATTCTCACAAACAAAGAGTACTGGTAACTTATGCAAGCTTGCAAAGTTGGCACTTTCATGAAAAACACCCTCTTCAACGGAACCATCACCAAAAAAAGCAACACTCACATTCTGGTTTCCATCAATATGATCTGAAAGAGCTGTTCCAACTGCAAGAGGAATGGAACTCCCAACAATTGGCACGCTCGCAATAAGACCTTTGGCATGATCAGCAAGATGCATAGAACCTCCACGCCCTCCCATACAACCTTCAGCCTTACCATAAATCTCTGCTAACATAGCCTTTAGATTTCCATCCATCGCAAGATAATGTGCATGACAACGATGAGTACTAAATACTCGGTCTGTATGTTTTAGATTATGACATACACCAACTGCCGCTGCTTCTTGACCAATGGAAAGATGAACAGGACAACGCATTTCCTGCTCTGCATAACGTTCAACTATACCCTCTTCGATCATTCGAATTCTGAGCATTTTACGATACATTGGCAACAGATGTTCCCGCTGAATTGTTGATAAATTATTCAAACCAACCTCCTTGTTATTTAAATCCATACCTTTGGCTTTATCCATCTCAAAAAATATTTGTATGGAGCTACATACGTTTTGAGTAATTTTAACAACAAAGAACTACCTATAGCTCTTTATTGCAGTTTCCAATTCTGTAAAACGAAATTCTGGAAAGCTTGAAATTAATTTACTATTATCAAATACAAGATCAAAAGTTCGATTGTTATTACTAGATTTCACAACGATTTCAGCATCGAGGTTCAACACCAGCTTTATACATTTTGCAATGTCTAAAATTGATCGACTTTTCCCTGAGGCAACATTGACTAAACCATGGTACTGCTTGCAAATACATAACCATATCAATGCACACACATCATCAACACAAACATAATCTCTCAAATTTTTTTCATTCCCAGTTATTTCAATACGCGCATCTGTTATAGAATTAGAAATCATCTTTCCAATCACACTCTTATCATTGCAAGCATTTCCAAAAATTCCTGGTATCCTTAGAATAGCAATTGGGCAATTCAATAGTTCAGTAGAAGTAAGTATCCATTCGCAAGTATACTTTGCAAGTCCGTACCAAGTGTCTGGCTCGATTTTTGTTTGCTCAGATATGGGGAGTATCGGTTTATTTCCGTAGACATCTACTGAACTCAGATAAACAATTGAACGAATATTTTTACTTACTCCTGCTTGAATCAGATTGTTTACTAAAGAAATATTATTTAAGTATGATTGATAATTATTCGAGTCATCCTTCTTAATGACAGCTAAGAATACAATTGTCACGGAATGACCACTTAGAGTACTAAAGAACGCATTCACTTCCTTTAAATTTCGAAAATCACAATCTTTTGAAGAAAGCAAAACAACTTCACAGTCTCTTGTTCGAAGAGATTCAGTTAAATAGCTTCCTATATAACTATTTTTTCCGACAACAATAATTTTATTTGTCACAAAAAAACCTCAACGAAATTTCGTTTCGTCCCATGTCGTCCACTCAGGATCCACCTCAAGAATAGTCCAATAGTAGTCTCCTCTATAATCAGCTTCCTTCAATAATTGTATCCATTGTTCGGGAGTTCCATGTGTTTTTGCTGTAAGTACCCAGTCAAGAAAAACTTCCTTTTCTCTTTCCGTACGATATGCGTCCACTTGAACATAACCATGCCGAGGTGCAACCCGTTGCATTTCGTGGATGGCTTTGACACAATCGGCACGGTCAAGATTATGTACAGTATTGATTGAGAGTGCTGCAGTGAAGCTATCATCTGGAAATGGCAGGTAATCAGCACTACCAAGTTGCAAACGGCCAACAACTTCAGGTTCACAGTGCATTAAGGCGTAAGACGAGATGTCCAATCCATAGGCATCAATGCCTAATGCACAGAGATCCTTCACAAGAAAACCTTTAGCACATCCAATATCGAGCACTCGATCACCTGGCTTCAATCCAAAATGGTTGATAATGTCTTTGGCTACCGGTTGCCAGCGACCATCATAATGATAACCACCATACCCATATTCGCGAGGACCATCGAAATACATTTCACCATACTCCCTCGAAATACGTATATGTTCATCAGTCTTTGCAGCCTCTCTGGACTTGACGTTGCGCTTACCTTTTGGCAATGATTTGAGTAGTTCAATTTCAGCCATCATGAAACTCCTGACTTTGGCTCAAGGCCAAACCAATATCTAAGGGAGTATAATTGAAATCCGGAAAAACTTGGGTAGTCAAGGCAACATCAAAAGCGCGATAACCACCATGAGGCATCAGACCTACTCTAGGAGTAGTTATTATTTCCACAGATTTGGAAGAGATCGCAATAACCTTCTTAGCAAGATCCCAAAATGAAATAAGCTCACCTGTTGCAATATTTAAAACACCTTCACTTCTTGAACATATGCACTTTGTGGCAATCTCTGCTACATCATCAATATAAACATGATCGCGTCGTTCTTCACCTTCACCAAAAAGAATAATATCTTCCCCTTGATGGGCGAGACGTCGAAAACGATTCGGCCCATAACCATTATGTGGATCGTTCGCACCATAAATTAAAGTTGGGCGAAGAATGCACAACGATCCCTTGTAAGCATCAGCCAACATAGTTTCTCTGGCAAGATGCATAACACCATGCAAGCTCGTTGGTTGTGCACAGGAAGTTTCATTTAATGGAGTGCTTGCATCCGCATAAACCGCATCAGAACTTATATAGGTAACATGCTCCACAGGATTTGAGCTTAACGCGTCACACACCACAGCCATCATACGTAAATTGTCGATAAGCATGGCAGAATTTTTTGTAGGAGCCTGAGCCGAAATCACAACAAGAGCATCATTTTTTCGTAACATCAGTTTCAGTTGCTCAACTGCATTTTCAGCAAGGAGATCAATATCCTTGCGTACCAGAGCAACAACTTGCGCATTGCGTCTACGAAAACTTTTTGTAATAGCACTTCCAACAAAACCACCTGCACCAATAATAACAACACGTTCAGGTAAAATCTGCGATGAAAGATTATTTTTGAGCATAAGACTTAAATTCCTTCTGGAGCAACACCGAGCGTAACATGCTGTAACCCAGCATTTTTCGCCGCTTTGCTCTCAATGACCTTATAAGGATCTATAAGTAAACGTCCTCGCATCTGGCTAGCAAGTTCTAATGGGAGGAGTTTTTTAAATTCTCCCCATGGAGTCATGATGCAAACGACATCTGCATCTTCAACTGCTTTTAGAGCATTCGATGCAGCCTTAAACGAAATTCCAGCATGAGATGGAGAAACAACAGGATCATAAACTACAACAGAATAATCTAGCAAATGAGAAAGGAGTAACAACGATGGAGAGTTTTTCGTGCTATGTGTATCTTCCTTGTAAGCTAACCCGAGTACAGCAATTTTAGCCGCTGGATTTTGTGCAAGCATATATTTTTTAAGAGTTCTCCAAGCCCAGTCTTTGCAGTGACCACTGTTGGCAACCCAGGCGGAAACAATACCACCATCTGTTTCATGTTTTTTAGAAAGCGTAAGTACCGTTGCGAGATCACGCTCCAAGTTGCCTCCAGAAATTCCAAGCCCTGGAGCAAGATATGAATATTGACCAATACGTTTATCAAGTTTAAGCGCTGGTACAATTTCAGACCAGTCGGCTCCCACATGTTCACACACTTCAGCCATAGTATTAGCTACTCCAACTGACGCAACCAAACACATGTTGATGGAAATTTTTGCAAGCTCTGCACTTTCATATCGCATCGGCAAAATCGGACAGTCAAAGCTTTCAAGAAAAGTTCTAAATGTTGACAACAACGGTTGATCGGGTTCGGCACAACCAACAATAAAGCGTTCGGGAAAACGCGCACGCTCCATAGCACGACCAAAAATTAAGGTCTCGACTTGATAATACATTGTACGTCCAGAACGCATTCGGGCGCGAGTAAAACCAGGCGGCACTTGGCAGAGAACAATCATCGCAACATCTGCATGCAACACCATATCAACCTGATTAATGAGAGCGTCAATTTTAGACAAATCACTTTTACCAAATTCATCAGTTGGCACATCCTGTGCGATATAAACTACACCGCAAGAAGTCAATTCGCGTGGGTCTGCGGTAAACATGATACGCTGTACATTCTTCTTGAGTAGTTCAGGGAGATCAGGTTCAACAACTGGCAATTCACTCTTCTTGAGCGCACTAACACGTGATAAATCGGGATCGTAACACACAACTTCAAAACCCTTGTCTGCAGCTGCCACAGCAGAATTAAGTCCAAGGTGAGTCATTCCCACATAACCAATGATTGGAGTAGATGTAATCATAAAATTGGTCCTAATGAACGTTGCGTAAGATCGCTAAGTACGGAATTAATCCACATATCATTTTCAATATTACTTTCACCCTTTGTACACAAGCGCTTGAAGTGCTGGTATTCCAATTCCCAAGTTGGATCTGCTTGTACTAAAGTTATTGCTTCGTCATCTGGTCTTCCACTTGGCAGTTTACGATCACGCAATGTAAATGTACTTGGTCCCCATTTGCAAAGCGACTGAATATGCGCACTTCCCTTTTCAGCAAACACATCTGCATAGAAATGGTTACGCCAATTTAGCAAGGTCATTTCCAATTGCAAAACTGGCATTCCGTTAGCACCAAATGAAAAATGATCAAAAGAAAGGTTTTCGAAACGGTTACAGGAATAAATTTCGAATGGAGCAGATGGTTTACCAAACCAAAACAATACAGTGTCAAGAAGATGCGAACCTAAATCTGGTAACACCCCTGCACCTTGATCACGCCAAGCTGAATCTCGCACTAGACGCGCAGTACCGTTACCGTAGAACATGCGAACACAATAGATCTTCCCTAATTTTCCAGAGTCAATGACTTGTTTCATGCGCACAAAGTGCGGTTCGAAGCGATGGTTGTAAGCAGTGTAACAGACCGCATTATTGAGAGCTGCGGTTTTTGCCAAAGTTTCAAGCACGCTGTTGTTAGTTGCAAAAAGCGGTTTTTCAACTAAGAGATGTTTCCCATTACTTAACAAATGAGTCAGTAACTCAATCTTGGCATCATCCGGCGTACAAACGAGTGCTGCATCATACAAATTGAGCGGAACGTCAGCTAGCGAACAATAATCTGCCTCAGGATGCACGGGATCAACTGTAGCAACAACTTCTTTGCCTGCAACCGCGCGACGCTTATTTCCTTGTACTCCAAGACCAACAATAATCACCCGCATGATTTTTTATTCTCCATCATAACGATAAAGCGTATGCGTTTCTACGCGATGAATTTTCTTTTTCACAGCTTCCGACATAACAGGCCAGTTTCCATCATGTTCACATTCAACGCCTGCTGCCATACAACCTAGTATAGATGCAACAACCTCGTTCTTAGTAGCAATCATAGCAAGTGTGGCATATGCAAGCATGGCATCACCAGCTCCAACTGCATCTACAACCTGCTCTACAAAACTATCGATAGCAAAAAAAGCTCGGTAATCTCCCGGCTCTCTTGAAGAACGATATGTAATTGTTCCACGCTCACCTAGTTTAAGAATAAGTGTTTTACATTTAGAGCGACGGTACAACTCTAGCGCAAGTGGTCTCACTACTGAATCTTGATCGCCCAATGCAAACCGAGCTTCGCGCTCATTTGGAGTAATCAGATCAAAACCTTCGAACTCAAGTATATTGCCCCATCGACTAGCAACCTGGCTATCTGCAACACGATAAGCACCTTCAGGAATTGCAGCTGCCAATTCTGGAATTGTGTGTCGGTTAAAAACACCATGACGAAAGTCACTAAACACAACAGCATCCGATTTTATACTAGAAATTTGTTCTTTCAAACGCTTCACCGTCTTATCCGAAATTGAACGATTATCCAAAGTATCCACTTTGAGCAAACGATAGCCTTTTACAATGATTGCATTCTTATTCGTAGTAGGCCTTGTCTCATCAACGATGGGCAAAATGTTAACCCCAGCTTTTTCTAAATCATCAAGTACATAATTCTTAAACGCATCTTCACCAAGCACTGTAGAAAATGTCACATCAGCACCTGCTGCCTTAAGATGCTTTGCAATAATTGCTGCTCCTCCAGAATAATCTACCTTCTTCTGAAATAAAACGCTCATAGTTGGAGTTTTTGTCATCCCGCCAATCATGTCACAATAAGTATAGCTATCTACAATAGTATCGCCCACAACATGAACCTTGATCCCCTCGAATTTATTAAGAGTAGCATAGAGATTGCTAAACGTAATATCTTCCGCAGTCATTAAGGATAAAAGTTTTTCAGTAGCAATTTTTGGTGGAGCAAGTTCAATGAGAGCAGAAGATGAATACACAATATCTCCTGGAGTAAAAATAATTTCACCACCGTATGTTTCTAGAACGGCCAACTCTTCTTGAGTCTTAGGATTTATTCCTCCACTAGAATATTCGTAGCCCTTTGCAAAGTAGTCCGGCTTGATTAATTCTAAATTGTAAAGCGGAGTTGGTCTACGATCAATAATTACATAATCAACTACTTCTAAAGCAGCCAAATTGATCGCTCGTAGATCCTCTGGAACATAAGGACGAGAGTTCGCCTTCATAATGTGTTCATCTGCGGTCAAACTGGCAATCAAAATGTCACCTTTTGTTTTCGCATACAAAAGATGCCTAACGTGCCCAGGGTGAACAACATCAAAGGTTCCATGACACATGATCACTTTTTTTTGACGAGGTCTCGGCCCAATGATTTTCGAAAGCTGCTCCGCAGTTTTAATCTTTCGCTCTACTAGTTTTTTGCTTGTTTCATCCATGCTTCCTACCAATCTTCCATAAATCAAAAATTTAGGGGAAAAGTTTCTTCATTCAATCCAGAAAAATAATCTTCCTTTTTCTGGTTCCAAAAATTCCATAAGTTCTAAGTGCTGAGATTAGACAAAGTTTCAAACCACGTCTTTGTCGCATTGGCTATGGTCTTTGAATCCCATAAGGGAGCATTGCGCCAATATTCGATATTGTCGAGAATACGTTTTACGCCCTCTTCAAAACTCACCTTCTGAGTCCATGCTAATTGGGATTTAATCTTGGTAATATCCGCCCAAGTACAATCAGGTTCTCCAGGTCTTTTTGGAATGTAAACTACTGGGCCATCAAGTAATTCAACCAAGCGATTGACAGATTGGGGATTTCCAGCTCCCAAATTGTAAAGCTCTCCCACAATCTTTGTTGTAGCTGCCTCATAAAAAGCTTGCACAACGTCGGTTACATAAAGAAAATCGCGTGACTGAGTTCCATCTCCCACAACAGTGAATGGTCTTTTTTCTAATTTTTGCTTGAGAAAAACACCAAATACAGCACCATAAGCACCTGAGGTACGAGAGCGCGTACCATAAGCGTTAAAAATCCTCACTGAATTGACAGGCAACTTATAAACAATATTCCAGTGAAAGCATGCTTGCTCACCTTGATATTTACTTAATGCATACGGATATTGTGGAGAAATAGCATGATCTTCTTTCGTTGGAACATCTGCCAGGCCATAGCATGAGGATGAAGCTGCATAGACAAATTTTTGAACCTTTGCATACCGTGCACACTCCAACATATGAACTGTGCCTTGGACGTTAGAGGACATGTACTCAAGAGGACGTTCAATTGACGGGACAATATCTCCTATACCAGCAAAATGGAATATGTATTTTACCTCTTTAAAAAGAGGATCATTTGGTGCAAAGCTTCGAATATCACGCTGTTCAAACACAAGCGATTCTTTAGAATGATGAGCAATATTCTCCTCACGTCCTCCAACAAGATTATCAATCACACGAACTTCGAAACCCTCTTCAATCAGCAAATCCACCATGTGACTACCGATAAAGCCTGCTCCACCGGTTACTACTGCAATTGGCTTCGTTTTCATGACGCTCTTAACTCCTTTAACCGTTTAACATTGTAATAAAAAGTGTCACTTAAACTATTTTGAAGTTTTCCAGCCTTGAAAGCTACACACAAATCCCGTACCGCATCTTCAACAGTGCGCTTTGGCTGAAAATCTAATGCGCCTCTAATTTTATCAGAATTAACATGATAAGATCTAAGATCGTCACTTGAAGTAACTTCAATTGGAATATTGCCTTTTTCAGGAAAAAGATCTTCCACTACATGCTTCACAGTTTGAGCAATTTCCATGATTGACATGTTCTGGATAGCTGCATTGAAAATTTGTCCAGCGATTTTCTCATCTGGCACCCTGAGCAAAAGTTTATAGAGATCTACCATATCTTGGATATGCAAATTAGGACGTTTTTGTTCACCACCGAACACCGTAATTTTGTTATTGTTCATCGCATGATTAGTAAGAATGTTTACTGACAGATCAAGCCGTTGCCGCGGTGCATAGCCACAGAGCGTCGCGGGACGAATAGCAACGCATGTAAATTCAGGTGATTGGTGTTTGAAAAGAAGCGGTTCACACATTCCCTTATATTTATTGTATAATGTGAGCGGTACCAAAGGATGTTCTTCAGTGACGTTAGGAGAATCTGAGACACCATAGACAGAACTTGATGAACAATAGATGAAACGTTTAACCCCGGCAGCCTTTGCAGCAAGAACCATAGGTTCAAAAGCATGTAAGTTCACTGAAGTGGACAATTTTTCATCGAGTTCGAAACTTGCATCGTTAGAGATACAAGCAAGTGAGATAACCGCATTCATATTTTTTAAGGCTTGAGTAAGTTGTGGCGTATCCCGGATATCTCCCTTAATTAGAGTTAAATTAGGGTTGTTTTTTGGTAAAAAATCATCACCAAAATACATAATGTCGTACACAGTGACTTTATAGCCAGCATCAAGTAATTGTGGAACAAGTAAACTGCCAACATACCCCGCACCTCCAGTAACTAAAACTTTTTCAAACTTCATTTTTCCTCCAAAATGTTAAGCTGCAACTTCTGTTTTAATCTTATATTGAGACGCCTGTGCATCACAATAAAACATCTCTACCGTTTCCAGTGAAAATTTTTCTAAGTCCTTTCCAACTGAAGAAAGTTTTTTTAATATATCATTTGTCGCAGTGATAATATGACATCCCACAGAGTCTGCTTGAAAAATATTCAAGAGCTCTCTCGGGCTAGCCCAGATCAACTCAGCATTTGGCCTTGCTTTCATAATCTCAACAGCCCTTGTCATAAGAGGAACCGGGTCACGACCAGTGTCTGCAATACGCCCAGCAAATACTGATATAATTGCAGGAGTACTCTCTGATAAACAATCAACGATTCTGCTCACTTGTTCAGGTGTCATTACGGCAGTGACATTCAACTTAACACCAGCATTGGATAATCTTTCAACTAAAGGCCCCGAAAACTCTCCACGCGTATTCATAACAGGAATCTTCACGTTAACGTTACTTCCCCACGAAGCAATTTCAAGCGCCTGCTGCTCCATCTCGTTGAATTCATCAGCAAAGACTTCAAAGGAAATTGGACGGTCTGATACTACTTTGAGCACTTCCATTGCAAATGATTTATAGTCTTTAACACCTGCTTTTCGCATAAGTGTGGGATTGGTAGTGAATCCTTTAATCAAAGGATTTGCATACATCTCCTCAATTCCCGATAAATCAGCACCGTCGGCAAACAACTTCACCTTTAAAGGTGTTTCCATAATCATAACAATCTCTCCTTTCGCGGATAATTTTCTTGAAGAATGAGCCCGCCCGCTTCTTTTAAAGAACTCACCGTCGCATCGGGAATATCAACAAGTTGCTCTTGATATTTATAATCGACAAAAAAAGTATAGCATCCAGCGGCCTTTCCCGCACTTACATCTCGCCATCTATCTCCTACCATAAAGCTACGATCAAGATCTATGTTCCATTCATAAGCCGCTCTCATCAACATCCCGGGTTTCGGCTTTCGACAATCACACTCATCTGAATCTATATGAAAACACGTCTTAATATCATCACACAAATCTAAAGCACGCAGCTTATTATGCATCACTTCCACCACTTCCCGTTGTTGAATTCCGGTTGCAACGTCAGGTTGGTTCGTAACCACAATAACCAAAAATCCAGCTTTACGCAGAGCACGGATCGAACTTTCCACACCTGGAAGAAAATGAAACTCATCAAAAGTAGCCGGAGGATAGGGCTTACCTTCGAATACCTTCACACAATTGATAATACCATCCCGATCTAGGAAAACTGCCCGTCTTAAATTAGTTTTATGTGCCATCGATTATTTTCGAACACTACCATTTTGTTGGTATTTGTTGCAACTTGGGGTGAGAAACAAGGCAATGCCAAACCACTGCTTGAAATGCCTCTGAATGTGGAGTAATTCGAGATTCACTAACCGTAGGAATAACAATCACTGTATCTCCAAGTTGTTTTGTGTAGCCACCATCACGCCCTACAATTCCAAAAATTTTCATTTTTCGAGATTTAGCCTCATCAAGTGCATGTACGATGTTAGGACTAACATTTTTCTCTAAATTACCACCACCAACTGAAAGGATAAATACCGCATCATTTTCATTTGCCTTACTCGTCCTCAGCCACATCGCAAAAACCGTATCCCAACCTTCATCATTGGTGCGAGCAGTTAATTCTGAAACATTATCAACAGGTGTATAACATTCTATGCCGCAAAGTTTTCTAAAATCATTAACCGCATGACTACAGTTTGCTGCACTTCCACCAACACCTAATAAAAACATTCTCCCCTCGCGTTCGCGAAGTGCGACTAACTCATACGTCAACTTTTCAACAGCAGCAAAGTCAATTGATTTTGCCACAGTGCTTACTTCTTCAAAATATTGCTGCGTGTGTGTATCTCTCACGTTTCCATCCTTGCGTTTCGATTGGATTCTTTTCTGTTTTCATCAAAGCGAGTATCCCTATGAGCACTCGCTCCTACAATTTTTCCTTCTTTGATATATTCTAGAAGAAGCGCTAGCATTGCGCCAAAAAAAAGAGAACCTACAAAAGCACCTAATACCATCTGCTTGCGTTTTGGCTTCGACCGTTTTTCAGGCACTCGGGCAGAATCAACAATTTGAAATGCCAAATTATCCTTAACTTCTTCAATTTTCGCCATTTCATACTGCTGCACAAGCAGTGCATTTAGTTGGGCTAAAGAAGAACGATGCGCTGATAAATACTGATAGTAAACTTGTTGTGAAACTCCTCGAACGTACATACTGCCATCGTCTTTCTTTTTTTCAACTACGTTTTCAATCAATTCTTCATCCAGTACTTCCAATCCAAGATCGGGAACTTCTTCTACACTAACATCATCCTCACCTACAAAAACATCTATCTTTGATCCAACCGATGATCCTCTTTTGTAAAACTCTCCAAGCTCTGTCCCTGCATTAAGGAGCTCCCGCTTATTTTTTATAAGTTGTCCTTTGACAAAGAGTTTATTTTTTCTTGCAGATGTAAAACTTCTTTCACGAATAAAATCTTGTAAGCTTTCCACGTATCTATTTGCCATTTTGGCTGAAAATTTTGGATCTTTGTATTCGGCTTGAATTTTTATTACTCCCGTTATCTCATCATTTTCAAATTGAACATGCCCAAGAAGGTCAACAACTGCAGAATGCAATGACTGCCCTTTCTCTGGCATCAACTTATATTTTTTCACCATGCGCTCTGCCAATGTGTAACTTTGAAGCAGTACCATAAGTTGCTGCGCCGGCTTTATTACCCCCCCCCCTCCCATTCCTACCAAAGAGGCTAATGAAGAAAATCTGTCCGTTTGACTACTCTGAATAGGTAAAATTACAGCTTCTGCCATATAGTACTTAGGCATTAATAGACTTGCCACGATTGTAGCCAAGGTTACAACTGCGACCAATATTGTAATGCTTTTTTTTCTTTTTTTTACTACCTCTAAATAATCAAGAAGATTAATTTCATCATTAGAGCACTCTTGCATGCCTCACCTCAGTAAAATCTACAAGCTGGTTATTGCCAAATAAATTATTTTTAAACAAACCTATTTCGTCAGCTGATAAATCGTGAATCCGCTGATGATACTAGACGTAATGGTTGAATACCATTTGATAAAGTTGTCACTTCTAAATGCTCGCTCGGGAACAACAATAGTATCACCAGGACTTACGTTGTATTTTTTATTACTTAATATTCTCCGAATTCTTGTTCCATCAGGCTTGAGAATATACACTGCATGCTTATTCGCTTCTTTTTGGGGGCCCGACATATTCATAAAATCTTGTACAGAATAGTGACTGTTGAATGCAAACGAACCTGGCAAAGCCACGGCACCGACTACATAAACATTGTTGTTATAAGAAGGGTAAAAAACATTATCCGCAGGAAGACTGGAAACATTATAATCATAATCTCTTCCTCGGCCTAACACGTGCGGAATGATGATAATATCACCATTTTCAAGCTCAAATCTTGACAGTTCACTTGCCGAATTCATAACGCTCAAGACTTCTTTTTTACTCTCTATATAGCGAATAATTTTAATAGACTCCAGCAAGTCTACTCCCGCTGTAAATCCACCGCTCATTTCTATGAGATTGCTTAATGAGCGATCTTTACCCACCATTTCAAAAACTCCCGGGTGTTTTACAGGGCCAAAAATCTCAACATTCTTTTCGGCAAAGGGAACAAGGATAATATCATTATCTAAAAGAAAGGGATTGTTCGAAAGATCACCCTCAAGTTCAAACTTGATAAGATCATATCTTTTAATTTGTTGTTTTCGTCTTAATTCAACTGTTCTTTTCGAACCTGTTTTCGTTGCTCCTCCGGCAAAGCCTATGGCTTCCGCAATTCGAGTAG
>PCXC01000007.1:78962-80180 GCA_002796345.1 Deltaproteobacteria bacterium CG11_big_fil_rev_8_21_14_0_20_42_23
ATCACCCAAAAAATTACTTGGTTTTGTGCCTAAAGAAGGTAATTGAGATTGGGCGGGTAACTGAAAAGCCGATAAATCCCGCTTCCCCAACGCTTGTCCAGCGAAACCTTGAGCCCATAAACCTGCGGAATAAAATAGAACAAGCACAAAAAAGAAACCCGAAAACACTTTACGCATTTTGTTACCTTTCCTTACCATTTAAAAATTTTCCCGATAGCTTCTGTACCATTCAACTACTTTTTGCAAACCTTCATCTATATTAATTTTCGGCTTCCATTGAACACGACGTTTAATTTTTTCTATGTCTGCAAATGTTTCTAACACATCTCCGTCTTGAAGTGGTTTGAAACGTATCTCAGCTTTTTTTCCAGTGGCCACTTCAAGCGCAGCGATAAAATCCATAAGCGCAACTGGTTTATTATTTCCGATGTTGTACACTTGAAATGGAGCTTCACTTTCAGATGGCGAATCATTCTTAGCTTCATTTTTTTTCGGAACACAGCAAATCAATTTTGCAATCGCGTCTACTACATCATCAACAAAAGTAAAATCTCTTTTCATGTTTCCGTCATTATACACATCAATAGGCTCACCATTTAAAATAGCCTTTATAAATTTGTAATACGCCATATCGGGTCTTCCCCAAGGCCCATAAACAGTGAAGAAGCGAAGACCCGTTGTGTGAAGCTGGTAAAGATGAGAATAGGTATGCGCCATCAATTCATTTGCACGCTTTGTGGCGCCATAAAGAGAAACGGGATGATCAACTGCATCAGTTTCCGAAAAAGGTTGCTTTGTATTTGCACCATACACAGAACTTGAGCTTGCATAAACAAGATGTGGCGTTTTTGCATGGCGGCAGGCTTCAAGTATGTTGAGAAAAGCAACAATATTTGCATCAACATATTTTTCAGGATGATCAATGCTGTAACGAACACCAGCTTGAGCAGCCAAATGCAAAACGCAGTCAAAATTCCCATCAGAGAAAATATTTTTTACAGCATCTTTTTCAGAGAGTTCAACTTTTTTGAAAAAAAAGTGTGGATATTTTTTCAACCCTTGCAGTCGAGCTTTCTTTAAAGTTACATCGTAATAATCGTTGAGATTATCTACTCCAAATACTTCATGGCCTTCATCTAAAAATCTTTTAGCAACGTGAAAACCAATAAAACCAGCGCTTCCAGTGAGTAAAATTCTCATGAATTCACTCCCAAGCGG
>PCXC01000007.1:80192-126142 GCA_002796345.1 Deltaproteobacteria bacterium CG11_big_fil_rev_8_21_14_0_20_42_23
TTTTTTTCAAATTTTTTAACGTCAACAAACTCTGTGCTCGCATTGAGTATTGCTATTTTTTCAGACGAGGAAAAATCAGCGGGCAGATCTCGCTTCACTGTTCCGTTTGTGCCACTTTTTAAAAACCCATCCACTAAATGTGCAAACTCACCTTGGCCATAAAGATAAAACTCATCAACACCCTCGGCCTCAAGTTTCAACATTAAATTACTAAAATGTTTTTTAAAATCTTTGTACGTGTGAATCGTTTCCACAATATACTTGTAAGAAAGAATTGTTTTTTGCAGAAGTCCTTTTGGCGTCAACAAATACTGAACTGATCGCATATTCATGCGACTTACTTTAATGTGGCCTGTTTTGATCAACTTTTTCAAGACCGCATTCACAAAACCAACCGACATACCGGTATCACGAGCAAGCTGACGCTGTGATATGGCTCGGGGCTCTAGTGAAAGTGATTCCAAAATGGAACGTTCACTTTGCGAAAGTTGTGGAGTGGTGTTGAGTTGAGTTTCCATGAAAAATGAGAAAAAGACAGGCTACCGCCGGGGCACATTCGGAAAATGTACCAAAAACAGAGAAGAATTCGTTCCGCTATACTGTTCACTTTTAGATAGAAAACATCTTGTTCAAGCTGTGAACGTTCGATTGGCGAACACTTCTAGTCACTTTGAAACAGAGCGTCAAGTGCTTATTCATTTCTAGAAGATGAGTGGAGTTAGAAGGAGTTGTTAAAGGATAACTTTAGAGGTATTCAACCTCAACATCCCATAATTCTGCACGAATAGTTTTGTGATAGGCCTCGATCAAAACTTTAATACGTCCATCGGCAGAGGCAGGTTTTTCCAAAACTCCAACAAGGTCTTTTAATGGCCCATGTATAACTCTAATTTTCGAGCCTTTTGAAAGTTTTTCTGCCGTTGCAAACAGCCCCTTCTCATTCACGTGCTCTTGCAGAAGTTCAACAATACGATCATGTACCGGAACTGGAACAGAATCTACGCCCAAAAGTTTCCGTACGCCTCTTGTGTAAAGCACATTGCGATGATGTGTGGGATCATTCAAATCAAGACGAACAAAAAGATAGGAAGGAAAAAGAGATGAGGATTTTTCAAAATACTTTTCTGCGCGACGAACACGCTTGAGAATGCGAGGATAAAAAACTTCATATCCAACTTGCTTCCAACGCATCTCCACAAAAGCTTCACATGCCGGCTTGGTCTGGGCAATATACCACCTTGGTAAAGCATTTTCTTTTTTCTGTGCCTGCACGAGCAAAACTCCTCCCCACATTAGTTTTGTAGGAGATATGTTTTTTATTTTCCAATTGTAGTAACAGCAAACCCAAGCGCAGCAAGGGCTGTAGAATCATACAATAATCTTCCATCAAAAACAGTAGGCGATTTCATAAGCTGTTTTATTTTTGCAAAATCAGGACTACGAAACTCCCGCCACTCTGTGCACACAAGAAGTGCATCTGCATTTTCTACGCACTGATAAGCGGTATGACACCATTCAACACGAGAAGCTAAATCACTCAACGCAGCTTTTGCACTCTCTTCTGCAGCTGGATCGTAGGCTGTCACTTTTGCTCCCGCTTCCAAAAGATTTCGAATAAGATCTAACGATGGTGCAAATCGAACATCGTCTGTTTCAGCCTTGAACGCTAAACCCCAAACAGCAACTTTCTTTCCAGCAAGTTGCTTCATACCACCAAAATTTTTTACAATTTTATTCCAAAACCATTTTCGTTGTTCGTCATTCGCTTTATCTGCGGTTTCTACAACACTGAGAGAAACATCGTATTCTTTTCCAAGTTGAACAAGTGCCTTCATGTCTTTTGGAAAACATGAGCCACCGTATCCAAGACCTGCATAAAGAAAATCGGAACCAATGCGAGGATCGGAACCTATGCCTCGACGGATAGCTGAAATGTCGGCACCAACTACTTCGCAAAGGCGTGCAAGTTCATTCATAAACGAAATGCGCGTAGCCAACATTGAATTTGCGGCATATTTGGTCAACTCAGATGATGCAATGTCCATTTGCAAAAAACGATCTTGCTTAAGCATGAAGGGAGTATAAAGCTTGTGAAGTTTTTCGCCGACCTCTTTTTTTTCTACTCCAACCACCACGCGGTCAGGCTTCATAAAATCTTGAACAGCCGCGCCTTCTTTGAGAAATTCTGGATTATTTGCAACTGAGATAAATGCATCAGCATCTAACCCCCTCTTTTTCAACTCTTCCGCGATAACAGCTTTTACACGAAGCGTTGTTCCAACGGGAACTGTACTTTTTGTTACCACAATTTTTGGAGTGTCAATCAGCTCTCCCAGTTGTTTTGCAACTGCTAACACATTGCTAAGGTCTGCCTTTCCCTTCTCATCGGGCGGCGTATCAACACAAATGAAACATATTTCTGCTTCAGCCAAACCTCGTTTGAGGTCTGTGGTAAAAAAGAGTCTCTCTTCGACACTGTTTCTTTTTACGATTTCTTCTAAACCTGGTTCATAAATCGGGATTCTGTGATTTCGCAGGCAATCAACTTTTTTTGCATCTTTGTCTACACACCAGACTTGATTGCCCACATCAGCCAGGCAACTGCCTGTAACTAAGCCCACGTATCCTGTTCCAATAATGCATAACTTCATCTTAAAAACTCCTTTACCCGCCTTCTGTTCATCTGAAGGGGCGGAGTGTTAACTGATCACCTCTAAAAAAACAAGTTTTTTTCATTTAAGCTTCATGCTAGACAACTCGCCTTAACCACCCTTTTTTATTGGAGTTTTTCATGTTCGGATCTCTTTTTCTTCTTTTTACCGTCACCCTTCTCCCTTTTTTTGAACTCAGAGCCTCTATTCCTCTTGGAATTCTTTCAGGTACCCTGCAACTTCCGCTGGGCTATCAGATGAGTGGTTTGGGGCTCAACTGGGCATTGGTATTCATAATCTGTGTTTTCTCCAACGCTTTTTTAGGTCTTATTTTGTACCCACTCATCAATCGTTTTATTCATCTTTTAGAACACATTCCCACATTCGGAAAACACTGGACGAAGTTCACGCATCGAACTCAAGCCAAAATTCATCCTTATGTTGAAAAATGGGGAACACTTGGAATTGCACTTTTTGTTGCTGTTCCCCTTCCCGGAAGCGGAACATACTCAGGCGCGCTTGGCGCTTATCTTTTAGGATTAAGCTTTAAACAATTTCTCATTGCTAATACCATCGGAGTTTTTTTAGCTGGAGCTGCTGTCACCCTTATTACGGTAAGCGGTAACGGATTATTCAAGCTCTTCTTCTCGTAAACCTTGATGATTGACGAAGCCTGGCAGAAAGATTAGGAGCTTCGGAAAATTTGCACCCGTAGCTCAGCGGATAGAGCACTGGTCTTCGGAACCAGGTGCCGGGGGTTCAAATCCCTCCGGGTGCGCAAAAATTTGGCGTAAACCAAATTTCGTTTACGTAATTCGAAATTCGTTCTTCGAAAAGATATCAAAAAACCGATGCAGTTTACATCGGTTTTTTATGGTATCAATTTTAGGTTTTTCTTACTGCAAACTTTGCTCAATGTCTTCAAGAGCTTCTAGGGCTACTTCGTCTTCGGGATCAACTGCTAACAATTGATGATAGGCGTTTTTAGCAGCTTGTAGCAAACCAGCCTCAAGTAAAATGCTGGCATACTCGTGCGCACGCTCATAATGCTCGGCGCCACCATCTTCTTCAAAACGCTCCTTTAACAAGTCTACAATTTTTTGATTGAGCTCTAAGAGATCTTTTTCTTTTTCATTCACCATTTTTCCTCCTTGGGTGAAAACCTAGATGGGGCAAGGGAACATAAAGTCAAGCATTGCTCGCAAAAACACATGGGGAAATGCTAATTTTTCATTAGACCTCTTGCATAACCTGCTGCGCAACCCAATGACTTCGTTGGGGCACCCCAAAATCCTCACGTATTTCCATATACGCTCCGGTTTCGGGGCCCCGCCCCGCCTCGTCCTTGGGCTGCTCGCTACGGTTATGCAAGAGGTCTATTAAATCTCAACAATTTAGATGGATCATTGTGGAATAGGTTTTAGTTTTACCACCACCGGATTGAACTCATTTACCGTGAGGTTGAGGTTGAGATCGGTTGGCAAATATCCCTCTTGCTCAATTCGAATACGGTAATTTCCAAGCGGCAACTCATGCAAAATCACCGGCGTTTGTTGCGCAACAGACTTGTCATTTACCACTACTTTTGCACCCTCAGGCTCGGAATGAATATAGAGCACAGACTTGAAGGGAGAAATTTTTTGGAAGAGATCATTGGCTTCTTGCTTCACCGTTTCATCCTGCGCCTTCAACATCACTTCAACCAAAAGTGGGAGTGACTCGTTTGTTTTTCCCTGAATGGCGTACACATTTACAATGCCAAGCATGGCTGGATAGCGATTTCCCTCATCCGTTTTTGCTTTTTCAAAATATCCAAGTGCTCGCTCTAAATCACCGGTGCCCAAATACGCTTTGCCCAACATGTACTGCGCCAAACCTTCTTCGGAAGAAGATGGCGTACTGGCAAGGGCTTCCGCCAACTCATTCACCGCTTGTTGATACATTTTTCTGCTCAGTGCAGCTTTTGCATTGTTGATGTGCGCACCTGAGAGTGAAGTTTTCAGCTTCACTTCGGTTGCATACGGCGTATTGATATCTACTTTCAACGCTTCGGTATGCTCGAAATATCCTTCTTTTCGAAGTGTCATCTGATGTTCACCAAGAGGAAGCATGCCGTTGTATGGAGTAACACCAACTTTGCTTCCATCTACAAACACATCGGCATTTTCTGGGAACGAACGAATGGCAGCAGGAAAGACACTTAAGTCTTCATCACTCACCGCCATGACATAAGATGGATTTTCAGTTTGAAGTTTTACTTCACGGCGATAAATAATATCTTGCACAAAGGTTTCGGAACTTTCACTGAGCCTTCTCGCGCGACGAAGTTCGATAATGTAATTGCCATATGGAACATAGATAGGCTTCTGCAACACAATCTCATCAAGCTTTGCCGAGCGTTGATTGAAACGATCGTAGTCGAAACTGCCTTCGAGATAAAACTGAACATCGCGAGGTAAATTATCAACCCTGATCATCCCAATAGGGCCACGGAATAAAAGTGGAATAACGGATTTATCTTTTGAAACGGTAAATTCGAGATCTTGCGTAAACTGCTCTTTTATTTCTGGAAGGACAAAGTCTGCGGTTGCCGTGTAGGTCTTGTCTGGTTCAAGCTCCAAGTTTATTCGAAGTGGCGTACGTCCCAAAATTTTTCCTTGGAATGTCACCTCGGCGGAAATAGGACTGGAAGCAAAATCGAGAAAAACCGGAAGCGTATTTGACTGCGTTGTGCCTGTTGCAGGCGAAAGCGTTTTTGTTTCGGAAGAAGCATCTAACGGTGTTGCTTCAGGGCTTGCGCCTTCTAATGCTGTCTGAGATTCAGGTGAGGACTCTGGCGCATCTGCATTTTGTTCTGATGATGTTTCTTCAGGAAGAATATTTTTGGCACTTTCGGCTGGTGTTTCAGTTTTTTCAGGCTGAAGAACTGCAGCTTTTTTGTTGGGCAATTCTTTTTCTTTTTTCCCATTAAACAAATATGGCTTCAAGAAAAACCCGAGCGCCAAAACAACACAAAGAATGCCCACTGCTAAAAAGATTTTTTCCCGTTTTGTGCGCGGAGACATTTTTTTCTTTTCGGCTTTTTGTGTTTTCTTTTCTTCTTTTGATTTCTCTTTTGCTTCTCTCTGCAAATTTTCTACTTTTTTCATCACACTTGCAGTTTCACCATCTGGCTCTGCTTGAGCAAACACTGTTCTATCGACCATGATGTAATCGGCTGGAAGTGTCATCTCTTCTTCAGTTGAAATTTCTTGCGTAACGAGACGCAAAAGATAAATGCCCACTTTAACCAAATCTTTGTGCCCAATCATCACCGATTCATGAATGAGCCTCCCATTTACGAGTGTCCCATTTTTAGAGCCGAGATCTTTTACCTGAAACGAACTTCCCTCTACAAAAAGTTCTGAATGCTGACGTGAAACACTTTGATCTTCAAGCCTCACATTTGCAGCAGATGAGCGACCAAGAACATGACCACCTTGGCCGAGGCTAAACCGCGTACCAACACGTGGCCCGTCTACAACAACCAAATATGGTGGGCTCAATTTTTCGGGAGACGGCGTAATTTCATCGCCATGTGCAGAAACACCAACAAGTGTTTTTTCGTGAATATCGGGATGAGAACCGGTTAGCTCTGATTTTTTATCTTCATCTGCCATGTTCCGGCTGCACTATCATAGTTGAAAAAAAGCGTCCACAGTATTCTGGGGGAAGTCTAATTGAGTTGATTTCTCTCTCTGTTCATCTTAATCAAGAAAGCTATGCGATTCCTTTTTACTTTCTTTTTTGGTGTTCTTTTTTTTCTTTTTTCATCAGCTTCTCCAACGAACGCGTCTTGTGTTCATTGGCCCCAACTGATGCACTATTCTTTGGCTGCACATCAAAAGAAAAATACTGCAATTTACCTCCAATCTTTTTCCTTTGAAGGCAAAAATGCACAACTTACTTGGCTTCGTTCTGGCATTCCTTTTTTGTTGGGCGACTATCTTTCAAACACCAATCTCGTTTCGGTGCTTGAAAGTGATCAAAGCAACAAAGAAAAAATCAACTACATCCTTGAAGGAACTTTCCATGAAGCAAAAGGAAATCTTCAAGTGTATATCAGCTTAAAAGATAAACAGCAGAAACTTCTCAAAACATTTTCACTTCAGATTCCATATCCTGAGCACACTGCTTTTTTTGAAACCCTTAAAAATACCAGCGAAGAAATACTGAAAGCGCTTAAACTTTCCTTTCACGAAGAAGCGCTGCAACAAATACGAAATCGTACACAGTCAACGCAGGCCTATCAATGGTTTGTGCAGGGCAGAAAAGAATTATTTCAGTTTACCGAAGCTTCTGCTGAAAAGGCATTGGCTGCTTTTGAAGAAGCAAAAAGTGCAGATCCCAGATCACCTCTTGGCTATCAGGGTGTAATCGACACCAACACTTTTTTGGGACTCGTCGCAAAACAAAAGAAGAAAAATTTTTCACCTTTCTACAAAGCTGCTGCAAAAGAAGTTGAAGTCATGAGAAAAATTACACAAGAAAAACTAACTCCTTCGCTTCTTGCATTTGAAAAAAGTGGAGATGAAAATGATGGCAAGAAATCAAAAACATCGGCAAATCGTTTTCTTGCAAGCCATAATGCCTTCTTAGAAGCCTTGCATTACGGAGATCAAAAGCAATTGAAAAAAGCTTTCACAGCTCTAAAAACAACGGTGGAGCTTGTACCTGAAGATGCTGTGGCTTGGCATTTTCTGTCTGATGTGGCAACAAAACTTGGAAAAACAGAAGAAGCTAAAAATGCTTATAATCAAGTAAAGCGTTTAGACCCGTGTTTCTGACGAGGAATTTAGGCAATTTACTGTCATTGCGAGTTTTGCAAAGCAAAACGTGGCAATCTCCTCAGACGATTCACAAATTCAATTTGTCAGAGGAGATCACCACGTCGTTACACTCCTCGTGATGACACGCAAATTGTGAGAATTGTAGATCCCGCATCAAGTGCGGGATGACAAAAACAAGATTATTTCACTTTGTTGTTAGTGACATTAAAGGAAAACTATTTATGCTTTTTGAAAAGAAAAAACCTTGTCTTAGTTTTATATTCGCTCTTCTTTTTCTTGTGTTTGCCTCACCAAATCTGGCGGCAAAAAAGAAAATCACGCAACCCACCGAACGAGCTGTCTACCACAACAATCGCGGCATTGTTTTCCTCGATGCAAATGATCTCGATCGCGCCCTCTTCGAAATCAAAACCGCCATCGAACTTTCTCCAGATTATGTGGAAGCCTACAACAACTTAGGCATTCTTTACAAAAAGAAAGGGCTCTACCCCGAAGCGATTAAGCAATTTGAAAAAGCTATTTCCTTGGATAAGCGCTATGCTTCTGCCTATAGCAACTTGGGCGCTGTCTATCTGGCGATAGGAAATATTGATGACGCCATTAGCACTATAAAAAAAGGGCTCAAAAAAGATAACACTCAAGCTGATGCTCATTATAATCTTGGACTTTCCTATCTTGAAAAAGCTACGGCTTCAAAAAAATCATCTTACATCGATAATGCCGAAAGCGAATTTAAACTTGCAACTCAACTCAACCCAAACTTGAGATACGTGCATGAAAAACTTGCCGATGTTTACCGCAACCTTGGAAAATATGAACTTGCTGTCATTCGTTATCGCTTAGCCTTGGATGATCAGCCAAATTCTGTTGAGCTGTGGAACAAATTGGGAAACCTTTATTTGGAAATGCAACAACCAACAAAGGCACAAAACTGTTTTCTCAAAGCACTTGAACTCAACGCAAATTCTGCTGATGGTCACATGCAACTAGGCGTCTATTATCTTGGCCAGAAAAAATATCAGGAAGCCTTGCAAGAATTTTTAAGCACCACAGCGCTTGATGCCAGCAATGATCTTGCTTGGTTCCGACTTGGATCAAGCTATTTTGCACTTGCAAGCGAAGCGAGCCAAAACAACAAACCAGATCAAGCCGAACACTTTTATTCTCAAGCCATGAAGGCGTACGAGAAAGCTGTCAAAATCAATCCCACACTAGCCGACGCGTACTACAACATGGGCCTCGTTTTCCTTAAACAAGGAAAACTTTTGGATGCAGAAAAACAATGGAAGTTGGCGCTTGCAATTTCTCCTCAACATGCGCAAACACTTTACAACTTAGCAACGCTCTACCAAATGCAACATAACACTCAAGAAGCAGGAAGTACTTTTTGCCGGTTCTTAAAAGCTGCAGGAAAAGATTTTCAACAAGAGCAAGAGCTCGCACGAAAAGTTATTTCGGGTAATTATCAATGCCAACACTAATTGTCAGCGAACGCGGAAAAGAAAAAGAAGACGCTCTTCACTTTGACAGTGACGTCATTTCTATTGGCCGTCATGACGATAATTTTATTCACCTCCCTTCTCATCGTATTTCTCGATATCACGCCGAAATCGTGAAACAAAAAAATGATCATTTCATCAGCGATCTTGGCAGTGGAAATGGCACTTTTTTAAATGGTCAACGTTTGGAAGCGAACGAACAATTTTTGCTCAAACGTGGCGATGTGATTACCATCGACACCTTCGACTTACGCTACCTTGAAGATGACAAAACAGAACCTGGACTTCAAGAAGATGAAGTCACCGAAAGTGACGTGTTAGAAGTAAAACTTCTCAAAAAAGTATTGGCAGCACTTGATAAAGAAACTGCACCTAGCCTGGAAGTGTTGAATGGAGTTGAAGAAGGCAAAAAAATGTATCTCACGGATGACATCACCTCTTTCATCGTGGGCCGTGATAGCGAAGCTGCTTTTCCCATCAATGAGCATGTTATTTCAAGACATCACGCAAAGATCAGCAAAAAATGGGGCGGCATTTCCATTCGAGATCTCGAAAGCAAAAATGGAACTTTCGTAAATAACCGCAGAGTAGTGGAAGAATTTCTTCACGATGGCGATCGCATTGCGTTTGGAACTATTTTGGTTATGTTTCGAAATCCGCAAGAAATTAATGTGGAAAGCTTTGAGCGCATGGCTTCAAAACGAAAACCTGCGGCGATCAATCCAAATGAAATTCCGCTCACTGAAAAAACTGCTGCGCCAGAAACTTCTTCAGCTGAAGAACATGAAATGGCGGAAGATAAAAGCAAAGAAGACGTTTCGGAACAAAGTGAACAATCGGTTTCGGAAGAAATGAAAAAGAAAAAAAGCTTCTTTAAACGCAAAATGAAAACTGCTCTCAACTACCCCACTCCTCACACAGCTCAAAAGCTCACCACTACCGAAATAAGCCTCATCGGCATCGGCAGTCTCATCCTGCTTTTGGCGCTGATCACTATTATCAATTTGTTGTTTTCGTGAGGAATTGTATTTGTCATCCTGAGTGTAACGAAGGATCTCCTCGTTCAATTGCCAGAGGAGATTGCCACGTCTTGCTTCGCAAAACTCGCAATGACAAGGGGATGACAAATAAATTCTGTCAGCGAATTATCTAACACATACAGCAATGACAGCAAAGTGTTGCAATTTAAGCATTAGCAGCTTGAAGAATTTCTTCTGGCAATGAGACTCTTGCAATAGGTTGAATGCGCAAGTTTTCTGAAAGCTCTTGATAGGAAAGCACTGAAAGTTGTGGAAATTCGAGTTCCACAATTTTTCGGAAATACCTTCTAATTTCTGCTGTGGTAAGAATAACGGGAGGCCGCGCTCCAGGAGGAAATGGATGTGAGGCAATTTCTTTTCCAACTGACTCCACAATTTCTTGCGTAATCTCTGGCTCAAGCGCCAAGTAGTTTCCTTTTTCTGTTCTGCGAATGGAATTTTTTACCAAGTCTTCAATGTCCGGATCTAACAAGTACACTGCAAGCGTACTATCTGGACCAGCATATTTGTGCGTAACATAACGCTTCAATCCCGCACGCACGTGTTCAGTAAGCACCAAGGTATCACGCTCAATTTCACCCCACTGCGCAAGCGTTGCAAAAATGGTTTTTAAGTCTCGAATGGCAATGTCTTCTTGCACCAAGCGCTGTAAAATTTCGGAAAGCTGCAAAAGGGTAATCACTTTTGGAATAAGTTCTTTCACCAAAGCTGGATGCGTTTTTTCCAATTCAGAAAGCATGGTCTGCACTTCTTGCGCGCCCAAAAATTCTGCGGCGTGCTTACGCAACACATACGAAAGATGCAAAATGAGATACTCTGCAATATCCCACATTCTAAAACCTGCTTGCGTTGCCACATTGCGATGTTCCTCTGCAATCCACGTTACAACAGATCCATCGATAGGATGAATCGTTTCAATGCCTTCAATGTTAAACAGCTGCAGTTGCTCAAGAGGCTCACCCACCAAAATGTGGCCCTGCATAATTTTCCCCTTGGCCACTGGAACCTCATTGATGTTGATCATGTAAGCTTCAGCTTCCATATCAACCGTTTGCCCACGCACTTGAATACCGGGAAAATTCACACCTAACTCATAATATAAACCATGTCGCAAAAGAGGAATGAGCTCATTGATAAATCGTCCACCATCTTGGCTATCATCCACAAAAGGAATAAGAGCAGAACCCACTTCAAGCGAAATGGGGCTTGGCATAATAAACGGCAGCACATCGCCATGTTTTTTGATGGCTTTTTTCACGGCTTCTTCTCGTGGTTGCTCTGCAATTTCCTGCACCGCTTTTTCTTTTGACCTCATCATAAAAAATGCAGTGCCCCCAACCAGCAAACTCATAAGAGCAAAAGGAATTTTAGGAAGACCAGGAACAACCGCCATTATTCCCAACATAATAGAAGCAATAATCATTGCTTTTGGATAAGCCGTAATTTGTGTAATGATATCTCTTCCAAGATTACTATTTTCTTCTTCAGACGTAACACGTGTCACAATAATACCAGATGAAACTGAAATAATAAGCGCTGGAATTTGCTGCACCAAACCGTCCCCAATGGTGAGCAAAGAATACACTTCAATAGCCTCAACAAATGGCATTCCTCGCTGAGCCACACCAATAATGAATCCGCCGATAACGTTGACGAGAGTAATAATCATACCGGCAATGGCATCACCCTTCACAAACTTCATGGCTCCGTCCATGGCTCCATACAGTTGACTCTCGCGTTGCAACTTCGAACGACGTTCCATCGCTTGTTCCATGGTGACAATGCCTGCACGAAGATCAGCATCGATCGACATTTGTTTTCCCGGCAAGGCATCCAACGTAAACCTGGCTCCCACTTCAGAAACACGCTCGGCACCCTTTGCAATAACGATGAAGTTTACAAGGGTTACAATGAGAAAAAGAATTCCACCCACCACATAATTTCCCTGAACTACAAACGAACCAAACGCTCGCACCACTTCACCCGCATCAGCTTGAGAAAGGATAAGACGCGTTGTTGAAATATTCAGCGACAGGCGAAACAAAGTACTCAGCAAAAGAATGGTTGGAAATGAAGCAATTTTTAAAGCATCAGAAATATAAAGAGATGAAAGAAGAACTACCACACCAATGGTAATCTGAATCGTGAGCAAAATATCCACGATTGATGTTGGCAGAGGAATCACCATCATCGCCATCACCATGACAACAAGCACCGCAATGAGCACGTCGCTGTACTTTGAAATCATAGTATTGATGTTGAGAAAGGGAATACCGGATGGTGAGCTACCACTATCGTTTGCTGAGTTCATGGCCATATGATTAAGTGATCCTTTTGATATCATTAATCTTTAGTGCAAGCAGTATACCAGACTCTAGAACAGAAAAAAAGAAACAAGAACAAAGGTGGTACATGAGAATGACTTTCAAGCTTGTCATCCTGAACGAAGTGAAGGATCTCCTTGAAATCATTTAGATTCTTCGCATGCGCTCAGAATGACAGCATGTTAACAGTCCACACGCCCTAGGCCCCGCAGCATTTTTTGTATTTCTTCCCCGAGCCACAAGGACAGGGGTCATTTCGCCCCACTTTTTCCTCGTCGCGCTTTACCGTCTCTGCCCGCATATCGTGATCTCCACTCGCTTCCCGCGGAGCTTTGGCTTGTAAAGCTGAAGCTGCAAGGGCATGTTTTACCTGAAGCGCGGAACGTTTTGCAGTTTCTTCTTTTGCCCGGTCAACACTCTCTTCGCTGGTCACACGAACGCGGAAAAGTTTTTCCACCACATCATTCACAAAGCTGTTCATCATACGATGAAAAAGCATGAAGCCTTCTTTTTTGTACTCAAGCAACGGATCTTTTTGAGCGTAACCGCGCAATCCAATCCCCTCTTTCAGATGATCCATTTGCAGCAAGTGTTCTTTCCACAAGGTATCCAAAGTCTGCAACGTGATAATTCGCTCCACCTGTCGCATGATGTGCGGAGTGTTTTCGGCTTCACGTTCGTTGTAATATCCCACTACCTTTTCGAACATCTTTTGGCCAAGCTCTTCTTGGCTCAAGCTTTTGTCGCTTTCACTCAAAATGGGAGTGGGCAAATCGAAACGCGCCTGCATTCTTTCTTCAAAAATGCTGGCGTCATATTCATGACTTATTTTTTCTGGAATACATTCTTCTACAATTTCGGTAAGCGCTTGATCTATCATATCAAGCACCATTTCTTTATTATCTTCTTGGGTCAACACTTCGCGGCGTCTTCCATAAACTGTAGTACGCTGCTGATTCATCACATCATCAAATTCGAGAAGGTTTTTTCGAATTTGAAAATTGTGGCCTTCCACTTTTTGCTGTGCATTTTCAATAGCACGTGAAAGCCATGGATGTTGAATTTCATCTTCTTCACCCATTCCAAAACGTTCCATTAAACCGGAAATACGATCGCCTCCAAAAATGCGAAGCAAATCATCATCAAGCGAAAGGTAAAACTGAGAACGACCAGGATCACCCTGCCGGCCAGACCGTCCACGAAGCTGATTGTCGATACGCCTGCTTTCGTGACGCTCGGTACCCAAAATACAAAGGCCGCCAGCAGCAAGCACTTCTTCTTTTTCTTTTGCGCACAAGGCTTTGCACTCTGCCAAGACCTTTGTATACTCCTCAGGATTTTCTTCGGGATTTACTTTTGATTTTGCCAAGAACTCTGGATTACCGCCCAAAACAATATCAGTTCCGCGACCAGCCATGTTCGTGGAAATAGTGACAGCATCTTTTCTTCCGGCTTGCGCTACAATTTCGGCTTCACGTTCGTGCTGTTTTGCATTGAGCACGTGATGCTTCACTCCAAACTGATTCAAAAATTTACCGAGTCGTTCAGATTTTTCAATTGAAGTGGTTCCCACCAAAACGGGTTGATGTTTTTTATTGAGCTCGCGAATTTCTTCAACCACGGCACGAAACTTTGCGTTTTCAGTTTTGTAAATTTTGTCCGCCATGTCTTCGCGACAAAGAGGTTTGTTTGTGGGAATAACGCGAACATCAAGATTGTAAATCTTGGCAAACTCCGGTGCTTCAGTATCTGCCGTTCCTGTCATCCCAGAAAGTTTTTCATACATTCTAAAAAAGTTTTGAAAGGTAACCGTAGCAAGGGTTTGATTTTCGTTTTCAATGTTCACATGCTCTTTTGCTTCGACTGCTTGGTGTAAGCCATCGCCCCATCTTCTTCCGGGCATAAGCCTTCCGGTGAACTCATCTACGATAACAATTTTTCCGTCTTTAATAACGTAATCGACATCAAGCTTGTACATCACATGCGCGCGCAAAGCTTGATTCACATGGTGGAGAATTCCGATGTTGATGGGATCGTATAAGTTTTCGAGGGAAAGAAGTTTTTCTACTTCAGCACAACCTTCATCGGTGAGCATAACTGACTTTGCTTTTTCATCGATAGTATAATGCTTTTCAACTTTGAGATGAGGAACAATTACATCTACTTTTCGATAGAGATCTGTTGATTGCTCGGCCTGACCAGAAATAATCAGCGGAGTGCGCGATTCATCAATGAGAATAGAATCCACTTCATCCACGATGCAAAAGTAGAGAGGCCGTTGCACAAACTGAGCTGCATCAAACTTCATGTTGTCACGCAGATAGTCGAAACCAAATTCATTATTGGTTCCGTACGTAATATCAGAACCATAAGCTGCTTGGCGTTCGGCATCGTTGATACCATGCTTCACCACTCCAACCGTCATGCCCAAAAACGCGTACAGCTTTCCCATCCACTCGGCATCTCTTGTTGCCAAATAATCGTTCACCGTAACTACGTGAACCCCTTTACCCGCGAGAGCATTGAGGTAAGCAGGCAAAGTGGCAACCAGCGTTTTTCCTTCGCCTGTTTTCATTTCGGCAATGTTTCCTTCATGCAACACAATACCACCAATGAGCTGAACATCGAAATGACGCATACCCAAGACGCGAATGCTAGCTTCACGCACAACGGCAAATGCTTCTGGCAAAAGATCGTCAAGCGCTTCGCCATTCACAAGACGCGCTCGAAACTGGGCGGTTTTTGCTTGAAGCTCTTTGTCGCTCAATGGCTTTAAGGCAGCTTCGTGCGAGTTGATCTGATCGATAAGCGGACTCATCGCCTTCATGACGCGCTCATTTTTGGTTCCAAATATTTTTTTCAACGCCTGCGAAAACATAAAAATACCTCATCTCTACTTGCTTCTCAAAGGAGGAAGGCTACCGACTTATCGTTTTTTGGTGGTGATGAAAAGGTAAAATTTCTTTTAGATTTTTTCTGCAATGTAAAGCATTGGGTCTACCGGAACACCATCAACGTGAATTTCATAATGCAAGTGTGGCCCCGTGCTACGGCCCGTATTTCCCATACTTGCCATGACCATACCACGTTTAATTGTATCGCCTTCTTTCAAAAAAATGTGCGAACAATGGCCATACAAAGTGCTAATACCTGAACCATGATCGACAATAAGGGTGTGACCATAACCACTTTTGTATCCCGCAAAACTCACGACACCATTTCCAGGCGCAATAATAGACGTGCCTCGTGGACCAGCAATATCAACACCTTCATGCCATCTGGAATGATTTGACCACCCTCTTCGATCGCCAAACTCGGAAGTAATCCAACCACGAGTTGGCCAAAGGGTTGGCAAAGATTTCCAAGGAAGAAGTTTGTCATTTCTTTCTGACAAAACAAAATGAACATTCTGTTCGAGCTTATTTACGTTGCTTTCCAGGGAGCTAATGTTTTCAGAAACACTATCAATGTCTAAAAGAGAAAATGAAGATTCCCACTGATTAGCCTTTTCAAGAACGGCACTTTGCTGAGTGGAGCGCTGAAAAAAGCTAAGATCGTGGCTATCGATGGGGCCTGTTCCTTGCTTGGTAAGCTCATGCTCTTTCAAAAGACTTTCAAGCTTTCCGGTAAAACGTTTTGCTCGCCCCAAGGAACTTGCCAAGGTGGCAACACGGCGCTGAAGCTCGGCCTTTTCAAGTTGAAAATGGGTTGCTTCTTGGTTCTGAAGTTTAGCCTGCTGGTAGAGACGTTGGTAGGAAAAAGTTTGGAACACAAAGTAAACAAAAAGCGACGAAAAAAACACCCCAAGCACCGCAACAGAAAAAATATGCTTAGCTTTGAGTTCGAAACGTTTTACATTGGCGCTTTCTTTCGAAAGACAAAGAATGCTGTATTGCTTTAGTTTTATTTTTTTCATGTTTCAATTCATCTCCTAAAAGAGATGAGCGAGTCATCCTAACGTGGTTTGAAATTCAAGTGACTCGTGTCTATCAACTCACCCTTCCAGTGTCAAGAAAAGTGAAAGCTTATTCTCTCAGAAATGAGCTGAAAAAGAGCAGTCTAAGAGATTGAATTTAAAAGATGTTTTTTATTTTATGATCCTTTGGACAATTTGCTGTCATTGCGAGTTTTGTGAAACAAAACGTGGCAATCTCCTCTGGCAATTGAAAATCGAGATCACCACGTCGCTATGCTCCTCGTGATGACAAAAAAGATGACAAAAAAAACTGAACACCGTAATAGATTGCTCTTTTTTAACCGGGAGAAAAGGATAATGGAAAACTCACTTCAAAAGACCATACTCGAACAACTTCAATGGCGATATGCGACAAAAAAATTTGATGCCCATAAAAAAATCTCTGAAGCTAATTGGCATGTTCTGGAAGAAAGTTTACATCTTTGTCCTTCTTCGTATGGATTACAGCCTTGGAAGTTTTTAGTCGTTGAATCCGTTGAACTTCGGAAAAAACTTACGCCCGCTTCATGGAATCAAACGCAAGTTGAAGACTGCTCGCATTTTGTTGTGCTAACAGCTCTCACGTCATTAACAAAAGAATATGTGGAGAACTACATCAAGCGCATCTCAAATGTGCGTGGAACTGAAAAAGAAAAGCTGCAAGCTTATCAAACAAGAATCGAAAACAGCCTCATTAATGCGTCTCATCATGAAGCCATTCGAGAATGGGCTTCGCGACAAACCTATATTGCAATGGGATTTTTCTTGAACACGGCTGCATTACTCAACATTGATACTTGTCCTATGGAAGGTATTATTCAAGAACAGTATGATGAGATTTTAAATCTTAAAAACAGCGGATACTCAAGCGTAGCAGCTATTGCAGCTGGATACCGAGATGAAAGTGACGCACTACAACACGCCAAAAAAGTTCGCTTCGAGAAAGACGATATTATGGTGAAAGTATAGAAGAGGATCGTTTAAGCTTCGATGGTTTCATCTTCACTGGCTGCGGCACTCAACGCTTCAACTTCTGCAAGCACCACGGTGATATTGTCATCTCCGCCGCGTTCGTTCGCCAAGTCAATTAAACGCGCGCTGGCATCGTCCAAAGAATTGTGAACCAAGATATCTTTTATCTCATTTGCATCAATCAAGTTTGAAAGGCCATCGGAACAAAGTAAAAATTTGTCTCCAATATTGAGTGCACGGATTTCAACATCAGCTTCCACTTCATCTTGAAAGCCTACCGAACGCGTAATGATATTTTTGAGCCGATGCGACTTTGCATCTTCTTCTGAAATAAGCCCAGCTCGTATTTGCTCGCCAACTAAAGAGTGATCTTGCGTGATTTGCTCTACCTCACCATCGCGAACACGATAGGCGCGGGAATCACCAACATTGCCTATGTACACCAAGTTGTTGCGGAACAAGAGCATCACCGTAGTGGTGCCCATGCCTTTGAGGGTTGCTACTTTTTTGGACTCATCAAAAATATGAGCACTTGCCATGGAAATGGCATAGCGAATATAGGCTCGGTAATCGCCTGGAGAAAGATTCATTCCTTCTTCTAAGGTTGTTTCTGGATCGCCTTCTAAGGTATCGATGATCTCCTTCACCGTTTCAACCGCAAGTTTGCTGGCCCGCTCGCCACCTAAATGGCCACCCATACCATCTGCAACAATAGCTAAATTGAGTTTTTCTGAGATAATGTAGCTGTCTTCGTTCTTTTGGCGACGCTTTCCTACATCAGACTTTCCTGCAAAGCGAACTTGCATGCTTTCCCCTTCTCCAAGACTTTGAAACTATTATGATATTATGAATAGTGCCCGTTGAAAAGGCAAAAAAGGCATTAGCCTGCATTTTACCCAAACATCAGGCCTTCTGGCAGCAGCTTATGGCTTTGAAAGGTCGATTATGCGACCATCAACTTTTGGGGACAAACTTTTTTGCTTCGAAAAAGCCTCTTCGACGAGGGTGAACATCGTAATGCCCGAGTTGTAGAAATTCTTTTCGTCCCAGACATAGCCATCACCACCACTTGCCAGAAAATCGTTTGTTGCTAATCGGTAGGTTTTCTGGAGGTCTAAAGCTTTTCCCTTAACGCTTACTTCAAGGATTCTTTTCCCCGAAGCTCTTCGCGCATCATAACGGAAGCTCATGCCCGCCACTTGAGGAAAGGCACCACTTGCGTGCTCCACTTTACTCACTCCGTGTTCCAGAGCTTTCCACATTTCTTTTCCGCTTACTTCTAGCACCACAAGTGTGTTGGGAAACGGAAGCATATCAAAAAGTTGATGCCGCGTAAGTTTTCCAGCTGGAATGTGAGTGCGAATTCCACCGCCGTTGATAAGCGCCACATCAGCTTCGTGACCTGCAATAGATTTTGTGCGTTCTAAAAGTGTGTCGGCAATAAAATTGCCAATGTTGGTTTCTTGCGTTCTTACTTTTGTGCGTTCGCCATCAAGAGGAACTTCTGTAACGGCAAGCACTTCCTCAAGGCGTGGCCCCAATTTTTTCACGATGGCATCAACCGCTTTTTTCATTTCTTGGTCTTCGGCAATATTTTCGGTGTAGGGAAAAAGTTCTGCCGAAAAAGCTACAAGCTCATCTTGATAATAATAGAGATCAGCGCGACCAATCGCTTTTCCGTATTCCCACGCTTGAACAATGGAAGTCCCATTCACATATTCCGGTTTCCGTAACGGAGTGTGGGAATGTCCGCCAACGATGAGATCGATGCCATCAACTGCTGCGGCAATTTTTCTGTCTTCCTCAACGCCGGTGTGGCAAAGCACTATCACTCTATCAGCTTTTTTCTTCAGTTCTGGAACAAGTTTACGCACTACTTCTTCGGGTGAAGCAAACTGCAAGCCTTTTACATTGTTGGGATGAGTTGAAATGGGAGTTTCTGGCGTGGTTAATCCCAAAATGGCAAAACGAATTCCGGCAATTGTTTTAAACGTATAAGGTGTAAGGAAATATTTTCCATTGTGGGAATAGACATTCGCAGAAAGAAGTGGAAGATTGAGACGACGTTTTAATTTTAAGGTCTGCTTGGAACCGTAGTCAAATTCATGGTTTCCCGCCGCCATCGCATCGTAACCCAAAAGATGGAGAAGCCCAATAATCGATTCTCCTTTAAACAAATTGCCATACAAACTTCCTTGCGTGGTATCACCTGCATCTAAAAGGAGAAAATGTTCCGAACTTTTTCGCCACGCTTTAATGACGCTGGCTATTTTTGCATAGCCAAATTCTTTTGCGCGTTTATTTTCCAAAATGTGGCTATGAACATCGTTGGTATGTGCCACGGTAACTTGCGTGGCAAGTGCATTTCCCAAGGCTTGATAAAATTCTGCTCGCGAAAGGTGTTTTTTTTGGGGAAGCTCAATTTTTTGACTTGAAAGCTTCGAAAGCGAAAAAGCAATTTCTTGTGGAGTAATGGCTTCAAAGAAATTTGCATTTGGGCTTGCCACAAATTCCTTTTTCACAAGCCAATCAAAATGTGAAACGTGCTGAAGTGGCGCTGCTTGAAGTTGAAGTGAAAAAAGCAGACACCACAAAAACAAAACAATTTTTTTCATACTCTTCTCCAAGAATCTCCCCTCTTAAATTAAGAGGGGGCTGGGGGAGTTATTGCTTTGTGAGGAGAAAACAACAACTTCAATTTGCCTTTTGTTATCTTCTGGCTTGATTTTTCACTGTCATCCTCGCGCAGGCGGGGATCCAGCAATTTTAAATTTGATGAGAACTGTGGATCCCCTGGTCAAGCCAGAGGATGACAAACAAAGAATAACTCCACTCTGCCACATTTCGACTAACGAAGTCTTTGCGCAAGCACAAGGGGAAAGTGGTGTTGGGGTTTATCTGATGCGACGGTAGATTTGAAACAACATTGAGCCTTCATGAAAGTGAGTTGTTGGAAACAAAAACTGAAGATGAGGTGTTTCATCATACTGCCCAGGTAATCTCATATCAAAAACTTTTTCAAAATCAGATTTTCCTTCCATACCAACATAAACTTGCTCGCTTTGAAAAACGAGATAAGCACCCACGGCAACATCTCTTGTAGGGTAAGTTGAATCAATGGAGCGACCGAGAGGAGTAATACTTCTTTGAATAAATTGGGAGGTCCCAGGAAATGGATTTGTCCATGCAACAATATGAGCTGGAGTAGCAGCTGCAATGTCATCAGCTTCAACAGCATACTTTATTCTTTCTTTCGCTTTCACATCAGAATGTTTGGCCAATCTGTATTTATGCACAGTAACAGCTGGTGCATTCGGTTCTTTCACCACAACTGACATTCCCAGATTTGCTGCAACAACTGCCAATCCAATGTTATCTGCTGGTCCATTGTCTATCAGCAAAATATTTTCTAAATCTTGTGCTCCCGCAAGAAGGCGAAGGACCATTTCTAAACGAGGGAAAGAAAAGATTCGCTTCGCCAATGCTGCTGCTAAAGAAATTTCAGTTTGATCATGATCAGTAAACGAAGCTTCTCCAGCAAAAATAGCTTCTCTCACCTGCTCTGCTCTCTGCTCTCCTTCATACGCATAGGCTGGAACACGATCAAAAACAAAACCAAGCGCTACCGGCAAACTGGCATGGGGAACGATGAAGCCGTCGTCTAAGTTTTGCTGAAACTGTGCTTGCAGAGAACTTGGTGCGCCTTCAGTTGCGGAAATTTCACCTTCCCAATTCAGCAACGAAGCAGGGAGTGTGAAGCGGAAGCTTGTGCCTTGGCCTTCGATACTTTTTACCCAAAGTGGGCCAGCGCCAAGACGGTTTAAAGTGCTGATGACAGATGAGACACCAATGCCGTGGCTTTCCGGCAAATCAACTTTTACTTCACGAGCTTCAAATTGACCAAGGCGCCGTTCGACAAAACCTGCACTCATGCCCATGCCATTATCAGTCACCGTTATTTCAAGAGAGCCATCTGCTAAAATGCGGGTGTTTGTTTCCACTTTTCGTTCACCAGCGGGAAGATTTGAATTGTGATAACGTGCTCCGTTGCTGACAAGATTCAACAGAATATCATTGAAAGAAAAAAGATGATCGCGCTCCTTAAAGGAAACTCTGTCCATTTCTTGATAAGGATAATAATATTTAACTTCGTGGTGATGAAGATCTGAGACAAGTAAAGCTCTTGTTTGTGAAAAAACATCTTCAAGATGAGCCACATCATGCTCTGAGCGAAGAAGAGCGATATCCTCAGGCAAAAGGATTTCCCCTCTCACACAATCCTCTCTTACAAAATTTATGGGTTCAACAACTCCTCTTATTAGAGAGCTAAAATCATGCATCGTTGTACTCAATTTTTTTCGAGCTGAAGCATCCGCATCAATATTTTGCATGAGCCAAAAAACAATATTTTGAACATCAAGAAGCTGTGATCTAGATCTATCAATAATTTCCGAGGCGTGCTGTAAGTTTGTATTATCGTCTTCGCTTAAAGCTTTACCATCCATTTTTTTTTGATTTATCTCGAGTAAAATCTTTCTAGCTTCTGATATGTCATTCCAAAATCTCTCTCTCAAAGCATACCCAAAACGTTGAAGCTTACGTAGAAAATCTGAAGGAACTTGCACACGAAAAGCCTCTGAGACTTTTCTATGCCAATTTTTATTTTCTGCAGTATCAATGCCTTCTCGATCTCTCAAAAGCAAAAGCAGAGAAAGCATCTCTTCCATTGAAGTTTTCTCACCAAAGCCAACAAGGGTAAGAACATTTCCATCTTCAGCAGAACAAGAAAAATGAATATCGGATGGGATGGATAAAGCATGAGACGCAAAGGAATTTGCACACTTTCTTTGCATGAATGACCATAAGGTAAGAGCTTGTGTGAGAGCGTGCTGAGAGTTTGAGCCATTTTTCGCATGTGGAGTGAGGCTCACTTTCACCTTCCACTCTGGCCTTTGGCCAAGCCGCAGCAGCACTTCACTTGCGCGGAGCACACTGCTTGCTTTCACCGTTATAGTGTCACCTGCAAACTTCACAGCATAAGGAGCTTTCGTGCAAAAAGGTTTGTCGCTGTTTAGAGGAATGTGCGAATAATATCGCGTTCCAGCTGCTGGAGTAGCCAAAAGAGGTGAGTGCATACATCCAGAAAGTACAGCAGAAAACGGAAGAGGAATCGCGAGAGAAACACGATCTACTCCGATGACAAGAAAAGGCCTAGGAGGGGTAAAAACACTCATGTTCCCTTATCGGCCTTTCGGGAGAAAAGTTGCTTACACAGCTGATGTTACGCCAAGTACTCTTTCGATGCCGTGTTGAAGCAAGAATGCGGCTTCATCGGCTCTTACTGCTGCTATAGCTGCAACTAGTGGATGATATCGATTAATTCCACGAAGACAAGTATCAGAGAAAGTGCATGTTCCGTCAGAAAACACTCTAGCACTATAAGTAGGAAATGGATCGCTTATACTTGAAGATGCAGTAAGATGGAGAAGAGCATCAATCCTTCGTTGAAGCTCATCGGCCTCAGGATAAACATCATGATCAGAATGCAACAAAACCTCTTGCTCAATTTGATTACGATTTCTAGATGAAGGTGATGTTAAAAGTCTGGAAAGCAATCCTCCAAAACCATCTTGAGCATCTCGATTCAACAAATCAAAAAGCAACATCGCACTTAGTTGTACTCTACGATCATGACGTTCAATAGCACCATGTTCAACAACAAGACGATCTGCAAGCAAAAGAGGTGTATTGTTCGCATCGCCATCATGGACAAGTGAAGGAAAAGCATAGCCTATTTCGAACCGGTAATTATCAGGATCTTGAAAAGAGATTCCTAAAACCCGTCCCCAAAATTCTTCTGCCCCTGCTAAAACAGTTTCTCCACCAGCAATTATTCTCTGCGTTACCTCGGCAAATAAGCGTGAATCACCACTGTTCGTAAAACCAGCTGCTTCAAATGTAGGTGGCAGCTCTCCATGCACAAGTGCCCATTCTATTGGCGTTTGGTTGCTAAATTGCCTTTGTGCAAAATGCCACAAAGGAAGGGCAGTATGCCAGTTAGACTGTGTAGCTCGTGCCAACACATCTTCTCTGTCTGGACATTTTTGCACAAATGCTTGCAGCGCTCTTCCCACATTCGTAGCATTTTCACCAGTAAGAGTTACCCGTTGCCAAAAGTTTCCCGTAGCATCTATGCTTGGCATATGTGGAGCTCCAGTTAATTGCCATGCAAATGTGCGTAAAGTTGCGGGGTTTAATCCAAATTGTGTCATATTCATAAAATCTCCTTAAAAGAATACAAGCCCCATACTGTGCAGCATCCCGCAAAGTCAAGTGGAATGAGCCCCAGCAAAGCACTTGATCTGTGAACGGGTTATGTGAGATCACATGGGCATGAGCACTTTATTTGATCAGCTTGGCAGTTCGCGGGCACCACTTGCAGAGCGCATGCGGCCTTCCAGCTTAGATGAAGTGGTGGGCCAAGAGCATTTGATTGGTGAAGGAAAATCATTATCGCTCTTGCTTCAAGCTGACACCCTTCCCTCTTTTATTTTTTGGGGTCCATCGGGCACCGGGAAAACAACCCTGGCCAAAATTATCGCGCGTCATACCAAAGCCCATTTTTTTCAAATTTCCGCTGTGCTTTCTGGCGTACAAGAATTGCGTGAAGTGATTAAGCAGGCAAAAGAAAAAAAATCCTTTGCGGGAAACAAAAGCATTCTCTTCATCGACGAGATTCACAGATGGAACAAGGCTCAGCAAGACGCCCTGCTTCCGCATGTGGAAGATGGCACCATAACGCTTATTGGTTCCACAACGGAAAATCCTTCGTTTGAAATTATTTCGGCACTGCTTTCTCGCACAAAAGTATTTGTGTTGGAACCTTTAGACAAAGCAGCCGTCAAAAAACTTTTGAACCGGAGCTTAGAAAATACCGAACAAGGCTTGGGCCAATTGCATTTTACCATCAGCGATGACGCTTTAGATTTCATTGCCGATCAATCAGACGGCGACGCCAGACGAGCCCTCACCACTCTAGAAATTGCAGCAAACCTTTTGCAAAGCAGCAACAACGCTGAACATGCCGCTGATACAATAGATCTCAAACTGGCGGAGCAAGCCCTGCAAAAGAAAAGCCTCGTTTACGATAAAGGCGGCGAAGAACATTACAACGTTATTTCGGCATTCATCAAAAGCATGCGAGGTTCCGATCCCGATGCTGCCATCTATTATTTAGCACGCATGCTGGAAGCGGGAGAAGATCCACTCTTCGTCGCCAGACGCATGGTGATCTTTGCATCTGAAGATGTCAGCAATGCCGATCCGCAAGCGGTGCAAGTGGCTATTGCCTGCATGGAGTCGTTTAAATTTGTGGGCATGCCGGAAGGATGGATCCCGCTAGCACAGGCTGCAAGCTATTTAGCCAGCGCTCCAAAATCAAATGCAAGTTACATGGCCTACAAAAAAGCCAAGATGGATATTCAAGAAACCGGCACACTTCCCACACCAAAGCATTTGCGTAACGCACCTACAAAACTCATGAAAGAAATGGGGTATGGAAAAAATTATAAGTATGCGCACGAGTTTGAAAACAACGTGGTGCCGGGCGAGCAATATCTTCCCGATCAATTGAAAAAGCGAAAATATTATTCCCCTACCGAAAACGGATATGAGCGTGTGATTAAAGAACGCTTGGAACGAATCAGAAAGCTCACTTAATGCACTGTCATCACGAGGAAGCAAAGCTGACGTGGTGATCTCGATTTTTAAATTGTCAGAGGAGATCCTTCCTGCCCGTCCGGCAGGCGGGCGTTACGTTCAGGATGATGTCATTGCTCCATTGCCCTATTGAACTATTGACCCATCTTCACAAACACAACAGCGCAACAATACCCACCGCCCAGCAATACACCCCAAACCATGCAATTTTGCCTTTTCGGATAATACGCATGAGCCACTTGATGCAGGCATAACCAACGAGGAATGAAACGAGTGTTCCCAACGCTGTGGCAAAAAGCATATCACCACTAAAATGCTTGAGGTCATCAATGCTTAAAATGGTGGCACCAGCAATGGCAGGAATAGCCAGAAAAAATGAAAACTTAGCAGCGAAATCTCGATTGAACTTTAAGTACAAAGCTGCGGCAATTGTAGTGCCCGACCTAGAAATGCCAGGAAGAATCGCAATCGCCTGGAAAACGCCCACCACAAAGGCTTGCCAAGCTTTGAGATTTTTCATTCCGATGCGTTCTTGTTTTGCAAAGTGAGTAGCTAAGAGCAAAGTTCCTGTAATCAACAGCATCACAGCTGCAACCTTGGGTTCATGCGTGAGTTGTTCAAAAAAATCTTTAAAACCAAGTCCAATGATAACCGCCGGTATGGTTCCCAAAACAACCATGCCAATAAAAGTTCGAGATTCGCGTGGTGAAAGTTCAGCTTTTTGTGAAGAAGCAAAAGCAGAAAGAAAAAGAGCCGAAAGATCTCGCCAAAAATAGGCAAGCACCGCAAGCAAGGTTCCAAAATGAAGACAGACATCAAAAGCCAGTAAAGACTGGCCTTCCAAGGTGAGGCCTAAAAAATGTTGCGCTAAAACTAAATGACCCGAACTGGAAACCGGCAAAAATTCCGTAGCTCCCTGCAAAAACCCAAGAAAAAGTGCTTTAAAGAGTGATAAACTTTCCATGCATCCCCCAAAATTTTTGGCTTTTTAGGGGTGAAATGCCGAAAATGCAAGGACTTGTAGAAAATACTTGATTCCTCCCTACTGATGACCTAGATCGTATCGCTCTTGAAACGCGGAAGCGGTTTTTAGGACGAAGGGCGTTTAGCTCAGCTGGGAGAGCGCTACCCTTACAAGGTAGATGTCGCAGGTTCGATCCCTGCAACGCCCACAATAAAGGCAGTTATTAGTTTATAGTTCATAGTTTGTAGTTAACTAAAAACCAAAAACTAATAACTGTTTTTCTCGGGGGGACGTAGATCAATTGGTTAGATCGTTGCCCTGTCACGGCAAAGGTTGCGGGTTCGAGCCCCGTCGTCCCCGCAAAAAAGCTCCTTTCACAGGGAGCTTTTTTTGTGTCCTGATTTTCCTGCGAATTGTTATTTTTTGCAGATGATCAGGTATGAAACCTGACATTGATAAAGATAGGATGGGTTTCGCAAATCGCAACGCACACGTAAGTTATTTCCTTCCCATGATCCACTGGTTGTAAACTTAAGACCTCCATCCGCAAACTCAGGTCCTGAATTTGAAAGCGAAAGCAAATAGTGACACTGAGTAGACGCTGTAAAATTTCCAAGCACACTTGCCACACCATTATTACTCAAGACGCCAGAAAAAAGTTGAATGTCATCATCAATGTTTCCGTTGAGATTTACCGTTTGGTTAAGATCACCTAAACGAGTATTGATATCCGCAATTTGAGTGGTATGCGTATTCACCGTTTGGCTTGTGCTCTCTACTTGATTTTCTACAGCATCGAGATTTTGCGTAATGCCAGTAGTAAGAGCAGATTGAAGCGCTAACAAGCCACCAGCGCTAAAGTGCTCTACACCTAACACAGCGGGCGCCACGCTTGTTGTATATTCAGAAACATAAGCAAAAGGCACCGAACTGATATGAAGTTGAGAAGTCGGTGGTGCACCTTCAAGGTTTACTTCTAAAAAGCGATCTTCTTCTGATTGAAAAAGATCTAACGGAAGACCTAAAAGATTGATTTCTTGCGTCTGAAGATTTTTTCCACTTCCAATCAGCGTGGAGAGAAGTCCATCTTTTATATGCACTTCTTGTTCTTCGCTGTACAAAAGTTCACCGTCTGCATTTACAATATTAAAGACAAGATTTTTACTTCCATCTTCAATAAAATTTCCGTCTTGATCATATACTAAAGATTGATAGTGCATCACATGCGGAACCTGCGCGTGCAAAAAAGAAGGAAAACTTAATTGCATCACAAAAATCATTCCTATAAAAAAACTTTTTTTCATATTTTCTCCTATCGAAGAATAAATTCTACTCGCCTGTTTTCTTTCCAGGCCTTGTAGCCATGATTTTTGTTCAGAGGCTTTGCCTCACCTTGCGAAACAATCATTATGGTTTGTTGTTCATGAACACCTTCCTTCATCAGCAAAGACTTTATTTTTCTAGCTCTCCTGTCTCCAAGTAAAAGATTATAAAAAGTTTCGCCTCTCTCATCGGCATGGCCTTCCAAAACAAAAACTTGTAGAGGATGGGCTTTCATCCACTGAGCATTTTCGATGAGAAGAAGCTTTGCATCGTTTTGAAGTTCATCACTTCCACTTTTAAAATGAAGGCGCGGATGAAAACTGCTTGCATCGAAATGAACTTGTTCTTCTTGATGCTGATGAGTTTTCGCAACTTCGCGATGCGCACACGAAAAGGAAAAAAGGCAAAAAAGAATAAAAGAGCTTATTTTCATCTTACCATGTCACCTTTCCCATTCGTTGAGTGTGCTTCGTAGAAAAACCTGTAGTAATAAAAGCTGCGCCTTGTGTTCGAGTTCCATTTAAAATGGTAAGAACTAAGCTTGATTTTTTTCCATTATTCACATTTCTTACTTGAAAATGATATTTTCCTGCGGGAAGCAATTCCGGGGAAAACGTTGCTAATCCAGTATTTGCTGAAAATTGAAGCAAAAGACTTGACTGCGAGACATCAAGAAGAAGCTGTTCTCCATCTTCATCAATTTTCTCGATAACAACTTCTTCTCCAGGTTTAGAAAAAACCTGAAACTGAAGATGAGTATTGTAAACAGCTCGAGATGAAGAAGGATTGGTAAAAACAGGAACCGACTCTAGCAAAAGTTCAATGACATTTCTTTTTTCTGCTTCGATATTTATATTTTCTTTTACGGCTTCATAAATCACTTGTTCTTTTTTATTGAAGGCTTGTAAAAAAAGTTTTCTATTTTTTCCAAATGCAACATTTTGAAGTAGCAGCGTCTCACTTTCTCCTGTAAAATTAAAATGCGTTTCTTCAAGATCGTCTGCACTTAAAATGAGTTTATAATGAGAAGCTGTTCCATAAGAATGAGGAGCAGAAAATATTTTATTCACCTGAAGGTTCAAAGACGCACTCGAAGTTTCTTCAAGAGTTCCACAACTACTGAACAAACAAAGAAGAAAAAAAAGAAAAATTCTTTTCATTTTCCATTTCCTTTCAATTGCACTTCAAGGTTTGTGAGATTTGCATTCGCACTTCCAGAACGTGTAGTTGCACCACTTGCAAAAGCACTGATAACGCCAACTGCAGCGGCACCTGCTATGCTATACCAAAGTGCTTTTTTTCTTTTTTGTTTTTTCCGATCTTTTGTTTGTTGCAAAATACCAACCGAAGCATCACCCAAAGCCAAGAGAGATTTTTCTGGGTTTTTCAGAGGATCAAGCTGAAGAAGATTTATAATATTTGAAGAAAGTTGTGTTTTTGCTTTTGCATCTGAAAGGAAATGGGAATCGACAATGGGCTTAAAACTTACCTTTGATTTCCCATCATAGACCATGGCCAAAGCTGTTTTTTTTCCATCTGAAGAGACATCAATGTCGAGCAAAACAAGCTTGTTGAGCTTTAACGTGTTGCTGGCATGCTGGGCAAAACGAAACTGTTCAAGAGATTCAGCCTCGTTCTTTTCTTTTGTGGGAGAAGCTGCTTTTCTTTTTTTAAAATTCCACTGCAAATGCGTAGAAATGCGATAATGCTGCTCTGGAAGAATTTCAACAAGACGAGCTTCCTCTTTATAATGTTCGGCTTTAAGGCTGATGACATATTTTCCACTTGGAATTGCTGAAAGAGAAAGTGGAGTTGCCCCCTGCACAACGCCATTGATAGAAACCAAAGCAAGCTCTGGATCACTTACAATAGTGGCGCTTCCCAAGGGACCAGAAAATATTTTCTTTCGTTCTTTTTCAAAAGCTGTTCGAAAACTGGGCGAATATAATGTTTCATCAAGCTGAAAAAATGGATTGATTTTCAAAGCTTCTTGAAAACTCATGCTTAGTTCATCTTCTTTATGTTGAGCTTTAAAAACTAGCGCCAAAAGCAAATGAGCTTCCATCAAAAGCGCTCCATTACTCATTTTGCTGTCGCTTGTTTGATCCGAAAAAATTGAACGAAGAAGAATTTCTGCATCTTGAAACTGACTAAAATAGTAAAACTCTTTTGCCTGCTTCATTTTTTCTTCTGCATCATTTACTTTGACCTCAAGAAGTGAAAAAGGATGATACTCCAACACATCGCGAACAAGTTTTTGTTCTACAACGTGATAGTCTTGAGTGTGAAAAAAAATTGATGACAGTTCATTGGCCAAGTGAGCCGTTTCTTCATCGGCATTAGCATCTTCAAAAGCCACAAACGCAAGGGATGCTTCAGAAGAAATACGTGGTGCTTGAAACTGTGCATAAACAACTGCACATTCATAAAATGGAAAAATAAAAAGCAGCAAAAAAGAGAAGGTCTTTAAAAACATACTTGGTCTTAAGCAGATTGTGTGCCAAGTGCAGAAAAGCGCACACAAGACTTCTGCTTGCATTCTTGAAATGCTGTTCTAATTTACTGACCAGATTTACGAACTTTCAAACACGAGGACCAATGCTCATCTGTTTTGCAAAAGAACCTGTGCCCGGAAAAGTGAAAACTCGTCTAACGCCGGACTTCACCTTTCAAAAAGCAAGTGAAGTGTACACGCTTTTTTTGCGCACCCTTGCAAAGAGGCTTTTGGAATTAAGTTCTTTTCCCATTACTATTTCCTCGCCAGATGAAGAGAAAAAAACCTTAAACACCATTTTCCCCTCTCACTTCTATCACCATACAATGCAAGTGGGCAGCACACTTGCGGACCGCATGAGCAACGCCTTTCAAGAGGCCTTTATCACGCACCAAAAAGTAATTATGATTGCTTCTGATTCTCCACATCTAAAGATAGATGAAATAAAAAAAGCCTATCAGCTTCTCAATAAGCACGATTGCGTGTTGGGCCCTGCTGAAGATGGTGGTTTTTGGCTCATTGGCCTCAGCCGTTTTGATGCACAGATTTTTTCTGAACTTCATCTTTCTACAGAAGATGCTTTGGAAAAAATCGAAAAAAAACTTGCAGCTCTTCACTTTAAAACAACATATGTAGATGTATGCTCCGACGTTGATACGAAGGAAGACTTAGAAAAACTGCTTCAGATTTTGAAAAAATCAAATGATATAACCCTTCAAGAATTTCGAGAGAGTCTCACATGTTTATAATAAGGTGTTTACTTTTTGTTCTCCTGCTTTCTTTTTCGGAAAAAAGTTATGCTACAGATAAGTTTCTTATCTGGATGCCAAACAACAGTTATGATGCAGCCGAGATAAACAAAAACATTTCGGCACTTCAGCATTTTTTTGAGAGAAAAAAAGTTTCGCTTACAGCAATAGCGCTCAACCAAAGAACCGAGCTAGATACTTTAGAAACTGCAAAGGAAAAAGAAAGTTCAAGTTTCTTCCTCTTAAACCATAGCACTTACCAAAATTTGAAATCTTTGAACTATGAACTTTCACCTCTTTTACAAAGCACTCAAGACGGAGAAAATGAATTCAACTATTATCTCTATACTGAAAAAGTGAACAAAAATTCTATTACTTCACTTCCTGTTTATATGGCTGAACCTCTTTCACAAAAGTATTTTTCCTTTCTTTTTGCAGGAAGTGCACTTGAAAAAAATCATGGTCGTTTCGAATTTATTGCTCACCCGCTAAACCTTTTAAAACTTATGGAAGCGCGCGATCATCGTATGGATCACGCACACTATTCTCCGCTTGTTTTGCTGTCGGAAACTGAAAACAAAATATTTCAAAAACAACACTCCCCAATAAATACGGTGCTTGTTGTTGAAAGCAAAAATATTCCCACACCAGCACTTTTTGTACGAAATAAAAAAAATGATATCAGCAGCAAAAAATTTTCTCATCTCATGATCAAGTTTCAAAAAACGAAAGAAGGAAAAGCATTTTTGGAAGCATTTAAAATTTCTCCGTTTGGGAAAAAACTTTCAAACACCTACAAGGAAAAATAATGTCGCGACATCACTTTTTTCTCATTTGGAATTATATTATTTCGTTTTTGCTTTGGCCTTTTGTGGAAGCTGCTTTTATTCACTTAAGTTCGTTCGCGCGTTCGCTTTTTGAGTTCAACCCCGACACCGGAAATGGGAGCGAATCATTCCTTTGGAGCATTCTTACATCGCCAGCTCTCTTTCTTTCCTTTTTCTTTCTGTTTTTTACTTGGATTTGCTTGCGCATGCTCAGTCGCATTGGGAAAAATATCTTCTTGTCGGGAAAGGCGGATGAAATCAGCATTTCAAACCCAGCACTTTTTTATTGGAGTTTTGCAGCGTTTCTTCTTTTATGCATTTCTCATCTTCCTTACTATGTTTTGCCTCAGTCATATCTCACTTTTCCATCAGCTCTTTTTTTAATCTCTACTCCATTCCAAAGCATTCCTCTTTTTGGAGCCCACAACATCTTGGCAAGCCTCTTCTTTGCACGCTTTTTTTGGAAAAAAGTGAAACCTTTTTTTGTTCAATAGGGCAATAGAAATTTGTCATCCTCTGGTTTGGTTTTTTACTGTCATCCTCGCGTACGCGGGGAACCACAATTCAAGCAGCTTGCTGCCATTGCGAGCTTTGCGAAGCAAGACGTGGCCTTCCCGGCAGGCCACGTCGATTTACTCCTCGTGATGACAATGAATTCCTGGATCCCCGCGTACGCGAGGATGACAAGAAAAAGCAAAGGAAAAAGTACATGAGAAAATTACTAAATTATGAAGAAAGTGAATTAATTTTTTTATTTCGTTTTCGATACCACAACGGAACAACGGACAAGAGCGCTAAGAGCGCAAGTGCCATCCAAAAGGAAGGTCGCTTCCAGTCTAAGTTTCCGCCCAGGAAGACATAAACAAAAATGCCGGGAATCATTCCTAAAAGTGTTGCTATAAAATAACTAAACCATTTCACCGGAGACAAACCTGCTGCATAATTGAGCAAAGTAAATGGTGCCACCGGAATAAGCCGCAAGAGCAGCACCGCATAAAAACCTTCACGTTGAATAAAAGCTTGAATTTTTTCCGCTTTGCCTTTGGTGATTTTTTCAACCACTTCCCTTCCAAAAAATCTGGCTAAGAAGAAAGAGGCGTTGGCAGCAAGATTAGATCCAATCAACACATACAGGCCGCCAAGCAAGGGTCCAAAAGCCAATCCACCAGCGAGGGTTAAAAGCGAACCCGGAAAAAGAATCACTGGACCAATGGTATACAGAAAAATAAAAAGAAGCGGCGCTAATGACCCATAAGATTTTATCCAAGTCTGAATACGTTCGGGCGACCAGTCACCTGGACTAAATCCATAATATCTTGCCAGAAAAAAAGCGCTTATCATGAGAACTAAAAAAAATATAATTTTCACCATTGATTTCTTCATCCCCACTTCTTTCTCCAACCTGATAAGGTTTCTGGTTTTACTCCGCATTTATAAGCAAACAGCAAAACCCCATGAAATAAGCTAATGCGGACAACGCCTTTTTTCTTCCATCGTCTTGCTGAAGTAAGTGCTGCTCCAGGAAATGAAAAAAGTTTTTCATTGCGTTTTATTTTTTCAATCATGGCAACATCTTCCATAAGGTCAAGAGCCGGAAAACCATCAAGTTTATCAAAAAAATCTTTTCGAATAAATAAGCCCTGATCCCCATAAGGAAGGTTGAACAGCCGAATGCGTTTTTTCACCATCCACTCTATTGAACGATATTTCCATTTTTTTTCATCAAGCTTGAAACGAAAAAAACCCGCCTTCACCTGCGGATCTTTTGCAGCTGCAATAACATCTGCACAGGCACCAACACTTAAAACGGTATCAGCGTGCAAGAACAAAAGCACACTTCCCGTTGCTTCGTAAGCGCCAAGATTCATTTGATACGCTCGCTGCAAACGCGACGAACGAATAAGGCTAACCGCTGGCATTTGCTCCACAAGGCTTTGCGAACCATCACTTGACCCGCCATCTACCACCAAAATTTCGGCATGAGGAAAATTTCTCTTGAGGACTGGCAAATTCTTCTGTAGAGACTCTGCATCGTTATAATTTGGAATGATAATACTCAACATATGAAAACAGCCCCTAATACATTTCCGCGGATAACGCGACGAAAAATAAACACGGTTCAAGTGAACATCACGGCAAAATGCAATCAGGCGTGTCTTCACTGCCATGTTGAATCAAGTCCAAAACGAACTGAAGGTATGAACAAAGAAACAGTGGACTTGCTGCTTGAAAAAATTTTTGAAGCAGATGTGAAAACAGTTGATATCACTGGCGGTGCACCTGAAATGAATGAACATTTTCGTTATTTTGTTTCAGCACTTCGTTCAAAAAACATTCGCGTCCTCGATCGCTGCAACCTCACCATCCTCACCGAACCAGGTTACGAAACCTTAGCGCAATTCTTGGCAGATCAAGGTGTAGAGCTGGTTTGCTCTCTGCCATGCTACACGCCTGAGAATGTTGATCAACAACGCGGAAATGGAACCTTTTCAAAAAGTATCCTTGGCCTTCAGATGCTGAACTCGCTTGGATATGGAAAAGAAAACACAAACCTCGTGCTCAACCTTATGTACAATCCGGGTGGCGCAAGCCTTCCTCCTGCTCAAGAAAAATTGGAGGCTGACTACAAAAAGCGGCTCTCGCAAGATTTTGGCATCGTCTTCAACCAACTTTTTTGTCTCACCAATATGCCCATCAAGCGTTTTGATACGTGGCTCAAAAGACATGAAAAATACGAAAGCTACATGCAGTTGTTAAAGGAAAACTATAACGAGAAAACACTTGAAAATGTCATGTGCAGAGATCTCATTTCGGTTCGCTGGGATGGATATCTCTACGACTGCGATTTCAACTTAGCACTCGATCTTCCCCTTGCAGGAAAACAGATCCACTTAAGTGAGGTCAATTTCAACGACGGCTATCCAACTGAAATTGCGGTAGCCAAACACTGCTTTGCTTGTACTGCAGGCTGCGGCTCAAGTTGCGGTGGAACTATCGCTTAAACTTCAACCACCATTTACTGGCTTTTCCAAACCAACCATCAAAAAGTTTTTTGCGATACCACTGCTGGCTTGTGCGCCACACAATTTGACCTGCTGTTGGATACGGCAAAACCGTTTGCGCCAAGTCTTGCACTTTCATTTTTTTGCGGATGGCCAAACAAAATGCTGGAAGCAAATCTCCAGCTCTGTGCGCTAGAATACTTGCGCCTATTATTCTTCCGCGTTTAGTGCAAATAATTTTGGCAAGTCCTTTTTGATAACCATCAATGAGCGAGCGGTCAATTTCTTCAACGGGAAAACGTAACACTTCAATCGCAGACGCTCCAAATTTTTCACGCGCTTCTACCTGCCCCATACCAACACTGGCAAGTTCAGGATCTGTATACGTTACCCAAGGCACAGCTGAATAATCTGCATGCCTTCTGATGGGATACAAAATATTACTGAGAGCAATTCCTGCTTGATATTCTGCCATATGCGTAAATGCATACGTTCCCGTCACATCGCCTACAGCGTAAATGTGTGGCACACTTGTTTGCAGCATGTCATTTACCTTGATACCGCGTTTGCTTGTTTCAACTCCAATCTTCTCTAATCCAAGCCCCGCAAGGTTTGGCAGCCTTCCAGCAGAAACCAAAAGCTGATCGCTTTCAAGGACTACTTCACCTTTTGCGGATGCTGCCGTCACAGTAACACCAGATCGTTTTCGCTCCACTTTGTTCACTTCAACACCAGTGTGAATACAAACTCCTTCAGCAGAAAGCATATGCGAAAGCCGGCGCGTTAAGCCTTCATCATCTCTTGGCAAAATGCGATCGCCCATTTCCAAAACAGAAACTTGCGAACCCATCCGTTGCATCAGTTGCGCGTATTCAATTCCAATAGGTCCACCACCAAGAATAGTTAAACGCTTTGGCAAATCGATGAGGCCCAAAATGGTTTCGTTGGTCAAATAAGCACTGGTCTCAATGCCAGCTATAGGTGGAACTGCGGGGCGAGTTCCTGTTGCAATAAGAAAATGTTGCGCTTGCAAAATGGTGTCATCAACTTCAAAGCGATTGGCATCAAGAAAAGTGCCCTCACCAAAATAAAGATCAACACCCATTTCTTCGAAGCGTTTTGGATCATCATGTTCTTCAAGGTGATGTTGAACCTTCAAACGGCGTTCTTGCACTTTGTGAAAATCGACTTCAAAATTTTTCATCTTCATGCCAAACAGGGCTGCATTTTTGCAAAGATGAGCAACATGCGCCGAACGCACAAGTGATTTTGTGGGAACGCAACCATAGTGAAGGCAGTCGCCACCCAAGCGCGCTTTTTCAACCAGAGCAACCTTTGCACCCAATTGAGCCGCTCCACTTGCAGCAACAAGACCACCAACACCGCCACCAATAATCACCAGTTGATATTTTTTCCGTGCCATGTTTGTTTCTCCCAACTCTCACTTATTAAGGTACACACCCGCAATATGGATAAAAAATCAACGCCGAGCTTACAGACGAAGAAAGAAACTAGCAAGGCTTTTCAAAATACAATCCTCTCTTGGTTTGAAAAAAATGGACGAGATCTTCCTTGGAGAAAAACCAGAAACCCTTATCACATTTGGGTTTCCGAGGTGATGCTTCAACAAACTCAAGTTGATCGTGTTGTGGATTATTATCAACGCTTTTTGCAACGTTATCCAGCACTCAATGACTTAGCCAATTCAACTTGGGATGAAATGCTGGAATACTGGCGCGGCTTAGGCTTTTACCGCCGCGGACGCAACATGCTAAAAACTGCGCAGGCCATTGTTGCAGAACATGCCGGACATTTTCCGCAAGATGTTGAAACCTTAGAAACACTTCCTGGCATTGGACCTTATACTTCGCGAGCTATTGCCGTGTTTGCTTACGAGCAAGACAAGCTTGTGCTTGATACCAATACCAGCAGAATTTTTTCACGCTACTTTGGCATTGAAGGAGAAAATCTTTTAAAAACTCTGGCCGAAGAAGCTCATTGGCTGGTGCCTAAAGGAAAAGCCTGGGCCTTTCACCAAAGCTTGATGGATTTTGGTTCCTCAATCTGCGGTGCAAAAACCCCTCTCTGCTCTGAATGTCCTTTGCAAAAAAAATGTGTGTTTGCGCAGCAAGCTCCAACTCAAAAAGAAAATACTTTGCCTAAAAAGAAGTTAAAAAAAGAAGTTTCATCAGATCGAGTTGAAGTTGCTGTTGGTATTATTCACAAACAAGGAAAAATTCTTATTACCAAAAGACAAAGCGGAAAACACCTTGCTGGTTTGTGGGAATTTCCTGGCGGAAAACGCGAAGGCAAAGAAGATTGGCGAACCTGCTTGAAGCGCGAAATTTTTGAAGAGTTAGGAATTGAAGTTGCAGTTCGCCCGCATGATTGGTTGGTGGATTACGATTACGGCGACCAGCTAGTCCACTTACGTTTTCATCGTTGCTCAATTTTAAAAGGCGAAGCAACAGGAAAAGAAAACCAAAAACTAAAATGGGTTTCCCCGCAAGACCTTCTCCAACACAACTTTCCCGCCGCCAACGAACAAATCATCCACGAACTTGCCACAGCTAGATACGTTGATCCTACGGTTTAGGAAGTTGTAATTTCAATGTGAGGAAGTGGTTTTGGGCATAAACCAACTTCAAATTTTTTTACGAGATTTTGAATTGAAGGTTTCCAGTATTCAGCCGTACAAAGAGAGAGATGTGTAAAACCGTTTTCTTTTAAAAACTCGATGACATCGAGTCCATTTTTTTCACTGTTTTCGAAATGATAATCTACAATGGCTGTCGTCATTTTGAGATGAGATGGAAGTATTAATTCACAGTCTTCATAAGAGCTGCACAAAACAGCTTCTTTTCCATGTTTTTTTAAGATCAAGCGCCATTGTTCACGCATGTTTTCATCATCATCGACAATTAAAACAGCAGTACTCTGGCAACTCAACGTAAACACTTCTTGAGGTGAGGAGTTTATTCTTTGTTTCCTTGTAACTAGATTTTTGGACAATGGAAGCTCAATTAAAAATGTTGTTCCTTTTTCTAATTGCGAAGAAGCTGAAAGTTTTCCACCATGAGTTGTTACAGCTTCTTTCACAACGGTCATGCCTATACCATGGCCATCCGCTTTTCCTTCTGAAAAACCACCTTGTAAAATGCGATTAAGTTTTTCATCGGACATTCCTGGACCATCGTCTTCTATGGAAACGCTGGCCATATCACAATTTGCTGTCACTCGAATTATTACAGCTCCATTGTAATTCATGGCTTCAATTGCATTTTTTATTATGTTTCCAAAACAACGTTGAAGTTTTCGCGCATTTCCAGAAAGAAAAATGGCTTGCTCAGAATATTTTTTCTCAAATGTAATTTTTTTAAATTGCTCTTGATTTTCGTATTCTCCAACAAGCTCATCTAAAACTTGATAAAGAGAAAAATATGAAGACGCTTCAACATTTTTTGTATTTTTTTCCAAAAGACCATCCACGATTCCATTGAGCCGTTTAATACTCAAGCCCAAAAGATTGTAGTAATCTGAATAATTCTCATCTGGAAGATGCAAATGTCCAAAATATTCTGAAAAAGTTTTCAACGAAGAAAGCGGCGAGCGGATGTCGTGGGCTACTTGCTGGGCAATTTTTACTAACAACTGTTGTTCAAACATTATTCGTTCTTGCTTAGCAGCATCTTCCAGTCCCTCAGCCATTTGATTGAAGCCATTATAAATTTGATGCACTTCACTACTTGCATCACTTACAGCCATCTAAATTTTAGATTACCTTCTTTAATTTTTGATTGAGCCTCCAAAATATCATCCAATGGACCTTTAAGAAGACGAGTAACTAAAGCAGCAAGACAAAGTGTACTTACAGTAGAAAAAATAAGCAGCAAACCCACTACTCTCTTGTACCAAGAAATATCAAAGTGATAAGGCAAGCTTAAAATTAACGCTACCAACAAAACAGGAAAAACACCTAACACCAAAAAGAAGAATAAAATCTGATAAAATAATTTTTTTGGCATTATTTTTTCATTTCCACCACCCACTTACAACACACCCTTCATCAGCCATCACTTTTCCAAAAATTTTAAAGAGCGGCCAACCCAATACAAGCGCTATAGGAATATTTGCGATTGTCCATCTTGCAAAAGCAAAATAAAATGAAGTGTTGGTATGAGAAGAAAGTAAAAAAGCTGCAATAAGAGCACCTATAACATTTGGAATAATGACTCCGTATATTAAAAATGGAGTAAATCGAAATATTTTATCATTCCAACCATAGCGTTTGATAAGTAAGCGGTAATAAAAAGCTGGGATAAAGGATTGTATAAAAGCTGGGATAATAAAACCAAAAACAATATAGAGATCATTTACATTTATGATATCTACTATCACACCAGCTGAAACAGTTGCTATCACACCCCAAGCTCCAAATAGTATTCCGGCAATGACTTGAGTAATAGCTCCAGGCCAAATTGTTGCAATACCATCAGGTGGAACTGAGTTGGGTTCAAACCCAAGGGTGCAAAGTATTACAGAAATTCCTATGGTAGTAAGAGTTATGAGGAAATTCTGTTTAAAGCTTTTTTCTTTTTGGAAAGAAAAAAATCCTAGTAAATTTCGCTGCATGAGCATCCTCTTTCAATGATGAAATAGTTTTCTTAAATAAAATCTACTTTCAGCTCGTTACCATTAACAAAGGTTTTCTGAATAGCACGTCCGTTACCTCGATACATTAAAAGTGAGAGAATTTCATTTGTATCTAATTTATTTAGCTTAAAAGCGGGCTCTACATGGCTAATATCTACCACACAAAAATCGGCTTTTTTCCCTTGTTCTAAAGAACCAATATGATCTTCGAGGTTTAAAGCGCGTGCACCACCCAAAGTAGCAAGATAAAATGCTTTCGTTGGCAATACATCTATTTCTCTTTGGGAATAATCCGCATGTCTCATCTCTTGAAAAAGCGATAATGATAAACCCGCACCTAAGTCTGTTCCAAAACCAAAATGAATACCTGCATCCTCAACTTTTTTAATTGGCATTGTTCCACTTTTTAGAAAGAGATTTGAAGTAGGACAATGCGCAATGGCTGACTTGCTTTTTCCTAAACGATTATACTCATTATCAGAAAGATGAATTGCATGAGCAAAAACAGTTTTTTCACATGCACAACCCGTTTCTTCAAAAAGACTAAAGTAATCTTTAAATTGAGGGAACAATTCTTGAACTCTTTTATTTTCACCAAGCGTCTCAGCAATATGCGTTTGAAGATATGCTCCACTTGATTTTACTAAACTTGAAATTTCCCTCCACAATGTTTCGGAGCATGTCGGCGCAAACCTAGGTGTAAAAGCATAATGCAGCCGGCCGTCTTCTTTTCCATGCCAAAAACTACAAAGTCTTTCTGAAGCTGCAAGCGAATTCTTTGTTTTTTCCAACAATCCCTCTGGAGAATGTTGATCCATCATCACTTTCCCAATAATGGCTCGAAGCCCACTGGCTTGAGCAATTTCAAAACACCTGTGAGTAGCTGCTTCATGAATAGTGGAATAAAGAAGAGAAGTTGTTGTTCCATTTAAAATGAGTTTTTTAAAAAATCTGGTTGCAATCTGATCCACTACATTCAAATCTGAAAAGGATTTCTCTGCTGGAAAGATATAACGATCAAGCCAATCTAGTAGAGTCACTCCATATTTTCCCCTACAATCCAATTGAGGAATATGGCTATGTAAATCAACTAAGCCTGGAATAATAAGTAAACCTTTAAAATCTGTTATGGGGAGAGCTGAATACAGCGTATCTTGATAAGGCTGGCAAGAGATAATTTTCCCATCCTCGACAAGTAAAACCCCATCCAAAAAATCTTTTGTTTCACTTGTAGAAACAGGTGAAAGAATTCTAGCACGATAAGCTTGCTGTTTCATTTTCACCACCCTCACCTTACATCGCTGCGTTTCCAATTTATTGTTGGCCAGTCGTTGAACTCTGCGATTTCTTTTCCATTGATGATGAAAAAATAAAGCGGCTCAGCGGGAAAATCGCCTAAGCGAATTTGCCAGTGTTCTGATTTCACTTTTGCGGAATAAATATAATCCACATCTTTTGTGCGTTCAAACATCACTGTTTGCTTGAGAGCATTTTCAAGAGGTGTAACGGCAAATGCTGATGTGATGCCGAAAAACAAAAACGGTAAAAAGAAAAATATATTTTTCACAACTCCTCCTCTTCCTGAAAAAAACTTTCTTCATCCTGATGCACACGTTCACCAGGAATACGGTAAGTTTCGAGAGCCCATTTTCCCAAGTCAATTTCTTTGCATTTTTTTGAACAAAAAGGACGAAACGGATCTTCTTTGAGATTTACTCTTTTTCCGCATCGCGGACAAGGTTTGATAAGTGTAAGTTTGTCGTTCATTTTCACACTCATAATAAAGCCTAAGAAAGAATCAAGCATTCTCATTCTTTCTCCTCAGGCAATTTGCTGTCATTGCGAGTTTTGCGAAGCAAAAGGTGGCAATCTCCTCAGGCAATTCATAAATTCAAATTGTCAGGGGAGATCACCACGTCACTACGTTCCTCGTGATGACATAGAATCGTCAGAGGGAATGACAAAATAAAAACCCTTGATCTTCATCCTGAATACCACCACAATGCGCTTACTTTTTATGCGAAAGCTTTCTGTTTATACCGAATTTGCTCAACTTAACGACGTCATCGTCTGCAAACCCAATCATTTCTCACTTGGAGAAGCCTTAAACGAGGTTGAGCGTTATTACTACCTCAACGACCCACCCCACCGCGAAAACCTTGTGCGAGAACATGAAATATGGACAATCACTCTTCAGCACTTGGGTGTTCATCTTACTTTTTTGGAAGGCTCTGATGAACTGCCTCAGCAAATGTTTACGCGCGATATTGGTTTTGTGGTGGGTGAAAAAATGTTTGTTTCCACCTTAGCAAAAGAAGTTCGCAAAGGAGAAACAAAAGCCTTACGCGTTTTTCTGGAACACGAAAAAATTCCATACGAAAATATTGAAAGCGGCACCATCGAAGGCGGCGATGTTCTCATTCACGCACCTTATATTTTTGTTGGCATCGGCGAACGCACTACTGAAGCGGTTTTGCCAGAACTGAAGAAAAAAATTGGAAAAGACTGGAAAATTATTCCCATTCATTTGGCGCCAAGTGTTTTACACCTTGATTGCGTGCTGTCTATTTTAGACGAAGATCTCATTGTGTGGTGTCCGGAGCTTATTGCAGATCAGCACCAGTTTTTAGAAAAGCTTTTTAAATATCACATCGCTGTAACAAAAGAAGAAGCCTTTCACTTGGCAGCAAATGTGCTGACGGTAAATCCAGATCACGTGCTGGTTGGCGCCAAGCAATATCGTCTTCATGAAGAACTGCGTCAATACGACATCAAAGTGCATCCCATCGATTGGTCTGAAATTAAAAAGTTGGGTGGATTATTCCGCTGCGCCAGCTGTCCGCTTTCGTAATTGTTTTACAGTTGTGGCACAAAATCACTTCCACGTTTTTTTGCTTCGGCATGAAGAAGATCAGCAAATCGTCTTCTCTCAACATCAGATTCACCTTCATAAAGTGCTTGAAGCATAGTGTGTAGATTATCGATGCTACGGGGGAAAGGTTGCGTGGAAATTTTAAACTGTCACCATCATCCCCCGAGAACGCCCAGCTAATAGTGCTGGAACGCCAAAGAGTCTGTAATAGTTTTGATAAAAAGAAGGTAAAAAGCGATTTTTTTCTTCGTCAGGGATTCCGGATAGCAGCCCATCACCTTCAATATCATATCCTTCGGAAAGACCTGTGAGAAGTGAAGTTCCATCGAATACAGACACAAAATCATCAATACCTTGTTCATCAAACGCAGCTAAGACAGCTTGAAGTATTCGGCTTTGCTTTTGGAAATGAGCCTCACCAAAACTAAGTATTGTAGCGTAACGGTGAAGAAGAATGCGAAGGTGGAATAAATCGTGATACATGGCTTCGAATGGATGAGCATTGTTTCCGTGAATATGCTGCGGATTAGCTCCCAAATAAAACGGTCTCGCCCTACGTAAAAACTTTTGTGCATAATGTCTCGTAAGAGGATCTACTTCAGTTTCCAGTTCAAGTGTCCAACCTTGCTCATGCGCAAAGACCAACAAAGCCCCAATCAAAACGCTGGAAACAAAATGCGGCGTTTTTTTTGCCTCGTCATAACTCATTGACCCAATCATAAAAAGATTAAGGTTGAGAACATCTGCTCCTCCATTGAGTAAAAAAGTATAATGTGGAAGATTTCCAGGCCTTACGACCGAGTATATTGCAGCATCGCGCGGATAATATTTTGCTGAAGTAAAGGCTTGGTATAACTGTAAAGCGCCATTTGAATATGAACCATAGTCAGCTTTTACCTTCTGCATTACACTCGCAGGCACTTCAGCAAATCTTGCGTTAATCGTTTGAAAATAATCCCTTCGATACAAGTCAATAAGTCCAACGACAAACCCAAGAGTATGCTGATCCCGCTGATAGCGATCTACCAGCGTTTGCGCTTCAGCCGCTAAAGATTTTTTTCTGCCAAAGCCATCCCATTTTACGGGAGAAAAAATGCCTTGGCGATTACTTGCTGCAGTTTGAAGGTGAGCGGCTACAGCATTCACTGTGTGAGTTGGGAAAAATTGAGCATATTGTGGAGATAAAATTGTCATGTTCTTTAAAGTAAGACTGTTGTAAAAGTCTATTACAGCATAATGATGTGTAAAATCTTTTTCCCCATCAGTATCGTCCCATCGGAATAAAAGTTGTGTCTTTTTTTGAGGCTGCTATATGGCTCTGAATCAAGCTTACACGCCACTTTAAGGAGTGCTCATGGATTATCTTCTGTATGTTTTCATTGGTCTTTCTGCAGGTCTTTTTAGCGGAATATTTGGACTTGGCGGCGGTGTGGTTATTGTTCCTGCCTTGGTGTACCTGGCAAAATTTTCTCAACATACCGCCCAAGGCACGTCTGTAGCCATGTTGCTGCCACCCATTGGCGCTCTGGCTTTCTACAAATATTGGGGCGCAGGTCATGTGCAAATTGTTCCGGCCCTTATTCTGTCGGCAAGTTTTTTCTTCTTTGCGTGGATAGGATCATCGATAGCCCTCTCCATTCCAGAACTGATGATGAAAAGAATTTTTGGAGGCATGCTCATCGCCATCGGCATTTTCATGCTTTCGGGGAAGTGATTTCAATTCTCTGTCATCCTCTGGCTTGACCAGGGGATCCAGCAATTCCAACGCTTTGCTGTCATCCTGAGTGGAAGCGAAGGATCTCCTCGGTTAATTTTGTGTTTTGTTATAATCGAACACTTAAATTGTCAGAGGAGATCCTTCACTACGTTCAGGATGACAAAGCAAAAAAAACAAAGTACCAAGCACTATCGCACTATAGCACCAACATCACTTCCCAAAATATTCGTTTCGCGCCTTCACTACTAACCCCGAAAGCATCCACAACGCTAACAAGTTGGGAAATGCCATCAACAAGTTTGCGATGTCTGCATAATTCCACACCTGTGTAATCCAATGGGCTTTTGCACTTGCAAACGCACCCACAAATAAAAACACGCAGTAGAGTAAACGAAACGGCAACACTACTTTTTCGCCCAACAAATATTCTGCCGCGCGATCGCCGTAATAACTCCAGCTAATCGCCGTTGAAAAAGCAAAGAGCACTATCGAAAACGTCACCACATAAGCACCACCGGAGAAACCCGCTTCAAAAGCTGCTGCGGTGAGAGGCGCGTCACTCATTCCACCTTGCCAAGTGCCAGTGCACAAAATAACCAAGGCTGTCATGGTGCAAATAATAATGGTGTCTGTAAATGGTTCCAGCAGTGCAACCAAGCCTTCGCGAAAAGGAACGGTGGTTTTTGCTGCGGCATGAATAATAGGAGCTGAACCTAAACCTGATTCATTTGAAAAAAGCCCACGAGTTACACCTGCCCGCATTGATAGCATTATCGCACTTCCCACGGCACCACCTGCTATGGAAGTGGGAGCAAACGCTTCGCTCACAATAAGAGCAAGACAAGCAAAAACCTTGTCTGCGTTGAGAAACAAAATGAAGAGTGCTGCACCAATATAGAGCACCGCCATAAAGGGAACCAAAAAACTTGCCACTTGGCCAATGCGTTTTACTCCGCCCACAATGACAAGCCCAGTTAAGACCGCAATCACCAAACCACTTAAGTAAGGTGAAACTCCAAAGCTACTTTGCAAAACTTGCGCAACCTGATTGGACTGCACCATATTGCCAATGCCAAACGAAGCAAACACGGTGAAAAAAGCAAACACCACCGCAAGCCACTTCCAATTTTTTCCCAGCCCACGCTCGATGTAATACATCGGCCCACCGGCAATATTACCGGCCTTGTCTGTGGTGCGAAACATTTGCGCCAAGGTACACTCGGTACACTTGATGGCCATGCCGAGAAAAGCCGTCATCCACATCCAAAAAATTGCTCCCGGACCGCCAAGACCTATGGCAGCTGCAACTCCCGCGATATTCCCCACTCCAACTGTGGCTGAAAGCGCGGCACACAAAGCTTTAAAGTGGCTTACATCACCAGGATCAAGCGGATCATCATAAGCACCGCGTGTAATTTTAATTCCTTCTTTGAGGCCTCGAATCTGGATGAAACGGAGGCGAAGGGTTAAAAAAATGCCCGTTCCTAAGAGAACAATAAGTAAGAACGGGCCGGTCACAAATGAAAAAAACGCTTGTAAAGCTTCTAGCATAATGGCACCTCTTTCTAGGTGGAAGTGAGTTTCCCTTCATTTCACGAAAGCAAAAGGAATGCAAAAAATATTTGTTTCAAACACTTGTTTTTACTGGTTTTTTAAAAAAAATGAATTATTTTTACCTCTCTAAGCAACACGGCTTAAACACAACCGATAACTAAAAAGAGAGGCTCTTTTTAGTCTTCTCTAGAAGGTTAGGAAAAAAACGCGTGATTTTTAGTCCCATAACATTGGCTCCACAAGGCCTTTCAGCTTTAGCAGCTGGCACTGCTGTGTTTGCGGGGAATGCAGCTCTCACGCCACTTCCTGCAGCAAGAGCTTCTGAAAAAGTTAGCTCCAGTTCTCCCTTCGTCTCTCCTTTTAGCGCTGGACCAAGACCTGAAGAAGCCGCATTGGTTTCGCTGGTTATTTTTGCCGCTCGAACTCCAACAGGCACTTCTTTAACATTCTATGTATCTGATGCTGCTACGGCCGCAAAACCACGTGCTGCAGAGGCTGGAACGCCAAGACTTGGAAGAAGGCATCATCGTCATCACCGTCATGCACATGCTCATCTGCACCTTCATCTTCCGCAAACTCCACGGGCACCGGGAAAAACTTCGCCACGTTTGGAAGTGCCAGCACAACCGGATAAACCTGCACATGGTGAAGCTCATGCAAAAAGAGATAAACCTGCAAGAGAAAGTATACTTAAAACAACTGCTCCACGCGTTTCGTTAGCACAGTTAATTTTAGCGCGCTTGCAAACCCTTCAAACAAGTGGACCAGTTCCTGCCGCTTTCGACAACTCACTCTTAGCGCAACTT
>PCXC01000007.1:126154-126509 GCA_002796345.1 Deltaproteobacteria bacterium CG11_big_fil_rev_8_21_14_0_20_42_23
ACCAGTTCCTGCCGCTTTCGACAACTCACTCTTAGCGCAACTTGCAGTAAGAAGTGCTCCAGCTAAAACAACTCCACGCATTGAAGTTGCTGCACAGACAACTCTTCCACCAAAAAATGGAAATCTTGCAACGCCACTTCTTCCAAAGATTTCTTTGCAGTCTCCATTGAAAGCAGCTCCTCTCCAAGAGAGAATTGAAGCTGGTTTGCAGGCACCTCGTATTTCAACTGTAGCGCGAAAAACACCTCTTCGTCATACGCCTGCTGATCTTCGTGGAAATGACATTCGACTTGCTTCAACTGAACTAAGATTTGAAACTCGCGTTCCAAGCCTTTTTGAACTGTATCTTCCACAA
>PCXC01000007.1:126530-156858 GCA_002796345.1 Deltaproteobacteria bacterium CG11_big_fil_rev_8_21_14_0_20_42_23
AGCAACCCACTTACAGCTCTTCCACAAGCAGCGGCACATGAAGCAGCAAAACAAAACACACGGGAAACTGCTGCTGCAGCTGTATTTGCTCCTGCACTTCTACAAACATTACGAGAAAGACCCGATCTTCCTCTTGCAGGGGCAACAAGAGAATTAAGACCTGTAGATGCAACTCGCCATGACACTATGCCAGTCTTGTTTGGCCTCAGCACTTCTGGTGGCGAAACGGCACTTCAACAAGCCGTTGCTGAAAGCAAATCGCGGCTCAAACAACGCATTCGTGCAAGCTTGCAAGAGGCTCTAGAGCTTGGCCCACAAGCACTTGCCGAAGGTGAAGCATTACAAACGCTTAATGATATGCTTCGTATGGAATTGTGGCAAAACCAGGAACTCGCTTTACGCGAAGGCGAAATGAATGCTCTCATTTTGGAAAGTTTGTTGGTGGCTGTAAATTCCATTCCAGCCTTCCACGCCGAAGGCCCGCGAAGCCGCGCTGAAGTGGAAGCCGATTTGCTGGGCTTGCTGCAAGTAACCAGCGAAACCTTAGCTGATTGGGAAACTTTTTTTGGAATCTCTTTCATCGGCACACGACAACGCAAAAGTGATTCACCTCATTTAAACGCTTTGTTTGCTGGTGATGTTCGGGAAATGCTGGTGAATGCTGTGCGAGAGGGCTTAAGCGAAAATATTGCAGCTCAAGGCTTAATGAGTTCTGAGGGCATTAATGTTGAGGGTGAAATGGTATTACAGTGGGAGCTTGTTCGCATTTTGAATGCAAGTTCTGTGTTTGAGCAAGTAGATAAAGCTGCTACCTTATTAACCTATTTCGGAAAAGAAGAAGGCTTAAAAACAGCAGGCCTCGCCTTAGCCTTGATGGTGCAAAACTCTGCACTCATGCAAACAGCAAACACAGATGAATCAGCAATTGCCCCAACCTTATCACAAGAAGTCTTGCGACAAATTATGCTGAAAGTGCTCACCACTTCACTCTGGCCACTTGCAAGCCACCGTTCATTCCGCGCACATTTTACTCCGGAACAAAACGAGCTTATCAATGCACTTGTTGCGGAAACCACTGGCACCACTGCACTTGACAGCTTCCGAAATGTTGATCCTGCAGATGAAGCAGCTTTTTGGGATGCTCTTGGCAAAACTGGTGTTGAAGAACAAGTGATGCAAAGAGTTGTAGCTGCGATGATGGATACAGCTGGATCCGCTGAATTTGCAAAAGCCCTCAAAAATCTTCAGTAACCTTCCTCCACTACCAAAAAGTGCCAGGCACTTTCTGGTGAAAATGTAGCTTTTCTCTCACAATTGCATCATTTCATGACACTTCAAATCATCTAACCCTTTGAAAAACAATTAATTCCATTTGGCCTACTTCTCGCAACTCACCAAAAAGTGCCAGGCACTTTTTGGTAAACTGCACAATTTTTAAGCAGAGGTGAAATATGGGAAGAGCTCCACGTATTCTCGGGGATGAAATCGTATATCACGTTATTTTAAGATGTAATAACAAAGAGAAGCTTTTCAAAAGTAATTATGATTTCGAAATGTTTGTAAGCATCCTTGAGCATTATAGAAAAAAAATGAACTTCGAAGTTCATGCCTATGTTTTAATGCATACCCATCTGCATTTGATACTCACGACAAAAGAAGGAAATTACCTCGATCAAATAGTACACCGCATTTGTACTACTTTTACCTTTCATTACAATAGAACACACTCTCGTTCCGGTCATTTTTGGAATTCGCGCTACAGAAGTTTCATTATAAGTGACGATCACTACTTTCTTACCTGTCTACGTTATCTCCACTTGAATCCGGTAAAAGCAAGACTCGTAGACAGCCCTGCTAAATGGAAATGGAGCTCTCATCACTTTTATATATCTTCCCATCAAGTTAAGAATATCTTTCTTACGGAACATCCTAGCTTTTTATCTCTCGGATCAAATGTAGTGCTAAGAAGGGAGTCTTATCTATCGTTGTTTGAACATGAAATGATAGATTTAGAATTTGAAACAAAAATCTTTGAAGGGAAAATGAAACCTCATTCACGGAGAAGTCGTGAGTACATACGTCAATTTTTTATCACCTAACTAAAATTCACCAGAAAGTGCCTGGCACTTTCTGGTAAGCTGCTCAATTTTTAGGCGTTCCTGAGAGTACTCAAAAAAAAAGAGCCTTAAGTTTCCTTAAGGCTCTTGGGAAAATCTTGTGTAAAAAACTTAATCCCACTCGTAATCAACAATTTCATTTTTCTCGAAGAAGAAAGCAATCTCTTGAGCTGCTGCTGCAGTTGCATCTGAACCATGAACCGCGTTGTTGCCGATGTTGCTTCCAAAATCTTTACGAAGCGTGCCTTCAGCAGCTTCTTCAGGGTTGGTAGCTCCCATGACTTCGCGCCATTTTGCTACAGCGTTGTCGCCTTCTAAAACCAGCGCCACAGAAGGGCCAGACGCCATGAAGGTAACAAGTTCTTCAAAGAAAGGTTTACCTTGATGAACAGCATAAAAACCTTCAGCCTTTTGCTTGCTGAGGTGGTGCATTTTAATGCCAACAATTTTAAGGTTGTTGTTTTCGATACGGTTAAGAATTTCTCCGATAACCCCTTTACGAACCGCGTCGGGTTTTACCATTGCAAGTGTTCTTTCTGCTGCCATTGCTTTCTCCTTCATCATGTACCCTTTTTGCTTCCGTGCAGACATGCTCCTCACCAAAGCTTTGGGCCGCTTAGTCTGTGGGTGTCTAGCGTAGCGGGTTTTGTTTGTAAATTGAATTAATCCACTTTCTTTTCAGCGACTTACCTCTGTCTCATCATGCTACACAATGAACTGGGCCGCTCATCCATGCGATTCGGACAATTCTATGTCATCACGAGGAGCATAGCGACGTGGTGATCTCCCCATTCAATTGCCAGAGGAGATTGCCACTCCGCCAGAGGCGGATCGCAATGACAGCAACATACTACTCTTTACTTCGCATTTTTTTTCATCTTATCAATGCGAACCTTCAGCGCTTCTTTATTGGGATATTTGTTTTCTAACTCATTGGTGATCTGAGTAGCTGGCCCCAAAAAGCCCATGCTTTCGGCAAGCGATGCCATCTTCAATCTTACTTCGGCATCTAAACTTGAATCGGGAAAATGCTTTAAGAAAAAACTGTACGCATTTACTGCATCTGATTTTTCCCCTTCGAGGTAATACGTCTCTGCAAGATCGAAGACGGCTTTTTCTTGAACGTCAGCCAAAAGATCATTCTGCTGAAGCAAAGCATTCAACACCGATCTCGCTTCCTGATAGTTGCCTCGCACAAGGTAAGCTTCGGCAAGCTTCAGCTTGTAATAATGAACACGCGGAGTTTGGGGATAGTACTTCACAAGGCTGGTGAGCATTTCAAGCAGCTCTTCCGTTTTTCCCATTTTTTCCAAAAGACTTAGCTGATGTTCGTAGAATATTCTTGAAGATTCCTGCAACGGCGCAAACGCAACCAGTTGCCTATAAGCCTGAAGTGCTTTTTCATTTTGGTTTGTCAGAAGATACAAATTGGCAAGCGTCTTGAGGTCTTCTTTTTTTTCTTCTGTACTTTTGGCCTCTTCCACCAGGTCTTCATAGATGGAAAGAGCTTTTTCAAAACGGCCGTCGGCCAAAGCAAGTTCGGCTGCTTGCATTTTTTCTTGAGGACTTGCGCAAGCAAAACAAGAAATGGCTAACAATATTGAGAGGTGTTTTTTCATGCTAGCCCTGCTATTCCATAGTGTTCAAAAAAGTGCCAGCCTCTTTTTGAACTCACTCCACAGTTTACTCAGCTTTTAAACTGTGTTAGGTCCCGAACGGTTTTGATGAGTGTACGCTAAAAACAAGAGGAGATGTGAAGATGAAGACAAGAAAACTAAGCGCCGCTGGACTTTTAAGCATTGGATTTATCACTGGAATTTTGTGGGTTGTCAGTTGCGGTGGTTCTAGTTCGGTTACAAGTGCTTTAGCGAGTGCAGCTTCCGACATCACCTACAGCAATACTACAAGCGGCCTTACCGCTACAACCGTGCAAGCAGCTCTTGATGAAGTGGTAAGTGAAGATGCCGCAAACGCACGCGCAGCAGTGGATAGCCAAGATCTCACTTTTGGTGATGTCATTGCAGATTCTTTTACCTTAGGAGCTGTGAAAACAGGATATTTTAGCATCGCTGGTGCTGCTTTTACTGCTGCAGCTTATTTAGATGCCAATGATAACTATTCAACAGACCAAGGCGACCTTCAGGGAAACGCAGTTGGTGCCACTAGCTATTTTGCTTCAGTCAATATTCCGCACGGTGCTACAATCACGGAATTTGATGTCTACATCCTTGATAATGACGCACTGGAGTCAGCAACGGTTCGACTTATGAGTTATTCTCTTGATGGAAGTGAAAATCTTTCTGAAATTACAAGCGTTACTTCAGATGATGATACAGACCTAAGATCAAGTGCAGGATTAAGCACAACAGTTGACAATGATTTAAATGCTTATCTCATCAAAGCTGATTTACCTGCAAGTACGAGTGTTGATCTTACATCAGCTAAAGTGACCTATACGTATACAAGCTTATAAAATCTTTCGTTCTTATAAAAGAGCGCTGTTCACATAAGCGATCAGCGCTTTTTTGTTTCCTTTTTATTGAGCAGCCCTAAAGTTATTCTCTCTTTCGTGTTCTGCTAAAACTCGTTCGTAGATAACAACATCATTCATTTCTCCACTAAAGAGTGGTACAGGGGCTCCTGTTTTCCCAATGAGAAGGTATCTTCTATTCTCTGGGAAGATCAAACTCTGCAAACTTGCCGCTGAGTTTGAAAGCACTCCATTAATATAAATATCTCCATTTCCTCCAGCCTGAGCTGTCATCATGAGATGATATGGATCTGCTGGACTTGCCTGCAAGTTCTCACCTACAGTTGAGCCACTCGTATTATTTACCCCCTCATGAGAAAGGATTCTTAAACTTGGTCTTGCAACAAAGAGAATGTACCAATCTCCAAATGGTGTTCCATCTCCAGCAGGACCAATGTTTACAAAAGGCCTATCATTTACAGCATATGGTGTACTCAACACTTCCATACTTATTTCTGTAAACTCTGGAAGCGGAATATTTGTTTCAATCCACTGATTACCTTCTTCATTTCGGTTTAAAATTGCCGATCCATTCTCCCATTCTACACCATTATTCCCTCTAGCGTGTCGTCCATATCGACTCGCATCACAAATAGTATACCCGGCAGGAGCTCCAGGACAATCAATGCCTTGCGTGAAGTCTTCATCAAATTTAAACCAAGCTAAAACCGAATCATCTGTTACTATTGCACGCTTAGAAAGATTGATTCCGAGAATTTGCTGATCGTTATCAATGGCCATCACTCCAATTTCATAGCGTAAGTATTCTCCAGCTCCATTGAGTTTGGGATCCATTTCCAAAACATACTGATATGTTTCAGCACCACTTGCAGGAACAAGAATGGTTCCTTGTGGCAACATTGCAAGATTTGCAAAAGCTTGTGTTGTAATATCAGGACAAGGTGCGCCCACATTCTCTAATGGAAGATTTTCTCCTACAACGCCGCCGTTAGCGTCTGTGTGATACACTTGATAGCAAATTGCATATTGGGAAATACCGTCCTGATCTACATTTGCAGCCTCAACACCATTCCATTCTACGAAGAGTCTTGTCGGGGTGTAAAGTTCTAGGTCAACATTTGGACTCGTAATAAGAAAATCATCAGGAATATCATTTACGGTGATGCTTAAGTTTCTTGTCACCTCTCCACCAGGTCCAGTTGCAGTTATTCTAAAGCTAAGAGCACCTACTCCATCTTCAACAACACTTGTTAACGAACCTTGAGGAAGCACGTTAAGATCTTCTTCTGCTGCAAAAGGGAAATTGTGAGTTAATTGATTTTGTTCATCTACATAAAAGACACTATTGCCCTCTAAGACTTCAATGTTCATTGAAGTTGCATTGCTGAGACCTGTCCAGTTAATCTGGTTGTGAAGTTTTTGATTGATCACACTTCGCGCACTCACAAAACTTGAAATCTGTGGAGCATTAAAACTTACTTGCAACGGAGTTGCATAGGCAACCTCTACACCTTGTGTGGTCTGAGTTACAAGCCAATAGCTGTTATTCACTTCAACACTCATAATCGTGGAACCAACACCATTTCCATTGCCTTGATCTACAAAGTTTGCACCTGCAGGAAGTTCGATATTTCTGCCATCGCATCTTCCATTGTTATCTGGAGCATCACCAACGCAAATTCTGACAACACGATTGATTGCAGCAGGATCAACAATCCAATTGAAGTTTACGTTTGCTGCAAAACTTCCATTGTCGAAATTAACTTGCGGTGCTTCAGAACATTCGCCTCCATCAACAGGAACACAGAAACGAAACACACCAGAAGTTGGAATTTGTGCAAACGCAATGTTGAAATTTTCGCTTGAGACCACGCCGCCAGGACCACGTAGATCAAGTCTTAGCTGTCCGTTACCTTCACCTGCAAATTGCGGCAATACAATACTACGAGCTGCACTTTGCAGAACATCAGCAAAAAGATTTATTGTTTCAAGAATTTCTTCATTCCCATTTAAGATCATCACCACATCAAGTGAAGTGGCTGTTCGTGTTTGCCACGTAAGGGTAAGAGCTCTTCCCGGATACGCAACTTGTTCTGAAACAGAAAACTGTGTCACTGAAGGCGTTGCAAATTCAAGTCTGGCATTGTCTGGTTCTTGATTTCCAAAAAGACCTTCTTCACCAGAACTGACACTATCATCAAAACGATTTTGAACGGTAATTTTGTAAAACGTTGGAACATCATTTACACCAATAGTCACTTGGACACTGCCTTGTGCATTTAAGCTGTTGGTATTTACACCTGCAATTGCAGCAAAGGCTCCCACACCACCACGTTGTTCTTCAAGCGCAAGCACCGACGGCTGAGCGTTGTCTGTAAAGGCATTCCACGCGAGCGTTGATCTTCCAATAAGTTGTCCACCATTATCTTCGATGTCTACAATCTGCTGCGGACTAAGCGTAAAACTTGTAATATGTGGAACAGGCCTTCTAAAGGCAGAAAAGTTTTGGCTGCAAATCACTACTTCGGCAGGATCAAGATTTGGATTTGGAATACTCGCACACACTTTGTAACGAACTTGCTCTTCGTCACTTTCAGGAAGCGTAAAGTTCCAGACTCCAAGAGCTACAGCTTGCGGAGTTGCAAATTGCTGACTTGGTCCACCTGCAAGTGCTTGCCCATTAACATCTGCCAAGAAGACATTCATCTGCGAAATATTTTGAGGAGATCTCCACGTAATGCGAGCTGGTCTTCCATGATAAATTCTGCTCTCTCCCAAAGTATCTGGAAGCCCATCAAGATCTAGCGTTACCGCATTAAATTGAAGAACTAATTCTTGCGACACGGTTCTTCCATCAGGATTTGAAACAACTAATTCGTAACGTGTTGCCCTACTTATAGTTACAGATTCTCCTCCAATGCCACTAGAATCTGGAGCTGGATTAACAAGCTGAACATTTTCACTATCAGCGGAAAGCTGCACAGAAGAAGAGTTTGCTGTCTCCCAAAGCAATTGAGCATTTGCACTTGTTGTTCCAGCAGCAAAGTTAACTGGATTTGGAAGAGCCTCAAAACGCGAAATACTTGGAAGCGCAAATTCAATATCAACGGTTCGTCTTAATTCTCTGTCAAGCACATCAGTGGCAAGCATCACAAAAGTTTGTTTGCGATTGAAAGCGTGAGCATGCGTTCCATTCACAAGAGCAAAAAAGTTTTGAGGTGCTACAAGTTCGGTATGAGGAGCTACATCTACTATGGGCTGCGTTTCAAAATCGTTCCACGGATAAGCAATCAATCTCACGCTCTTTATATTATGCGTGGACCAATTCAACTGACCGGTTCCATCTCGCGTTCCATTGTTGTACGGAATCACATTTTGTGTTGCCGTGAAAGCATTGATAGCAGCGGAGTTAAAATGAATTTCAACATTGCTTCGAATAGTATGCTCAACACCTTGCACCGTAGCCCGCGCCTCAATTACATAGGTGGTGTCTCGTTTTACACGAACTCTCACTCCTTGTGCTCCAGCTTCAAACGTTAATGGAAGTGGCTGATGCTCTTGGCTTTGTCCATTTTGATCTGGAAGTTCATCGGCAGGAACAAGCTCTTCATTTTGACCAGCGACAGTAAGACCGCTTCCAGCATCAACTTGCCAGCTTCGCTTCAGCAAACGCACAAACTGAGCTTCGCTTGTTTGCCATTTTAAAAAGACTTCTCCATACACTGCATCTGGAGATGGATTTCCACTTACAGAAGCGGGAAGCAAATCAATGCCTTCACCTTGAGGAACATTTGAAGTAAACGAATTAATCCGCAAGTTTACTGCAAGCAACTCAAGTGGAATGAGCGCACTTGAAACACTTCCTCCAGGCCCAGTCACATCAAGCCTTAGCGAAGCTTGTGCGTTTTGAGCAAAGTCTGGAATTAGCACACCAACATGTTGCGCCAACGCAATACGTGCAGCATCATTATTAATCGCAAGTCGTTCTTCTTCGTTTCCATTTCGAATTAAAACAACACGAAGTGAAGTTGCGTTTTGTGTTTGCCAATTGACATGTACTTCACTTTCAGGAAGCGCACTTTCTTCATCAGCTGACCAAGCCTCAATAACAGGAGCATCAAACGAAAGCTGTATTTGCCGGGTAACCCTTACACCATCTGGATTTACAGCCGTAAGCGTAAAACGCGTATTTTCTGTAACGCGAACAAGCGTTGATCCAATTTGATTCGATGACACAGCAGGAAATACAGGAGCTGTTACTTCAGGATTGTTTGGATCTCGGTAGTCAAAGGCAACAACTTGGCCATTTCCAAGTTCACCCGTGAGAGAAACAATCTGTGAAGCATTTTGTGTATTCCAGGTCAAAAGAGCTTGCGCATAACTTTGTCCTGGAACAAGTCTCACACGGTTTGCTGCTGCATCTGATGTAAGTGATGTGATTTGCGGAGCGTTGAATGTAATTAAAGTGCTCGCTTCTACACTTTGATCTCCACCTTGAGCACGAAGAATATAGTTTGTCTTCCTCTGTAATTTTAATTCGAATGGAGTTTCAGTATTTAAAGGAAACACAAGTGCATCACCTGGATTTCCAGGCTGGACAAGGTCTTCCTGTGTCACAGGTTCCTCTACACCTATCTGATCATTGGTCCATACTCTTTTGAAAAGCTGAACTGAATCTGCCAAAGAAGTATTCCAGGTAAGCCTTGCTTTACCGTAAGGTTCATCATCAAGAGATGGAGAAAAAAGATCGATGCTATTTTCTTGGGCAGTAAAAGCAGTAATTTCAAGCGGTGAAATGGTAAACGAACGAGTGAAAGGAATACTCGCTGTCCCTTCTTGGTCATAGGCTTGCAGTGAAAGAGAATAAAGCCCCGCTTGCGCAACGGGAAAAGTAATTCTGTTGTTTGCATTGCCCACAATTTCAATACCATCATTAATAATATTGTTATCGCGACGAACTTCCCACGTGTAGGTTATTTGCGCGGGTGGCGTTCTATCGGCTTCGTCTTCATCTTGATCAGTTGCATTGAACATAAATTCAAGATGTGAGTTGGTGCGCAGAGGAGCAAGTTCCTCGCTGTCTTCAGGAAGAGTTATTCCTTCTATTGCACCACGGCCAACAAACACTTGAACGCTTTCAATTTTTGGCGCGGCATTTTCTTCAACGGTAAAGAGCAATTCTTTTCTTCCAATAAAACCATCGTGATCTCTCACTTTTAGAATAACACGATACTCACCATATTCTGTAAGCGGATTACTTTCAGTTGAAAACCGGCCAAGACCCTCAGCATCAGCATCTCCTGGAACAAAGTTATATTCTGGATTTACATTTACAGAATCAATTTGCCATGCCCACGAGGCAATCCCTCTGTTGGCAGCGTTTTGCTCACTATCTGGATCAACACTTGTCGTACCATCAAAGTGAAGGGTTAATGGATTTTCTTCAAGATTGTGTGCACGAAGAACAAAATCACCATTGCGCGAATCGAAAACCGTTTGGCCAAACATCACTTTAAAGCGAGCTTCAGGAGCTACACCTTCTGGAACAAAAGTTGAGTAGATAGTATCTACACCATCTTGATGCGGAGGAGTTGCAATCCAAAAAGTGCGATAACGATGCTCATCGTTTCCAGTTGGAAGTGAAAGAGAAACAGGGAAATAACTTTGATCTAAGTTTGAACCAAGTTCAGTTTCTGCTTTTGCAGATAAATCAAAATCTTCGTCACGATCTCGCTCAAAAGAAAATTCAAGAACGCCATCATCATTCAGAAAAAGACGAACAAAATTTTGTGAAATGTTCCAACTGCCATCTTGATTCATCTGCTGAACTGCAAGCCCCAACTTAGAAACGCTTGTACCACCTTCGGCCAAAACTTTCGCTTGAGACAAGGAAGGATAAAATGCATTAGGTGCAATAGGTGCACTCCAATTAACTCCTTTCACCACTTCACTTTGCCGATCGGAATCTATAAAAGTTCCGTTCTCTCTCATGAGAAAAACAGAAACTCCACTTCCATCATCATAAGCTGCAACAAACAAATTTCTATTTTCATCATAAGAAAGTGCTGGATTTGAATGCTTAAACTCACCAGCATTTACAAATGCATTTGCGAAATTAGGGTTTTGTAAAACAAGCGAAAAATCTACGGCAGTATTTTCATCGTCTTGCAAAGGAATGAGTTCGTCGTCTCTACTTGCATCAAGCAAGAGTTGCTTTGTACCAACAATCTTTTTGGTCACTACATTATTTTTATGTTCATCAATCTTCGCAGATTCAACACTGAAGAGCACTTGAAAGGAGCTGTTAAAATTTGTGCTTACGGCTGGATTATAAGCAGACTCAAGATTACCAGCGATAGCAAGCGATGCACAACGGCCTCGTTGAAATTCTCTTTCTTCACCATCTTTTGCAACATATGCCGATCTAAAAATGCTCAATCCTCTTCCACGTCCTTCGTCATACAACATTTTTCCATCAAGAGAATACAGCCCATCAAAATATCGCGCTTGCGTTTCCACACCAAGGCTTACTTGGTTGTTCATACAAGAAATAAATTTTCGAGAAGTTTGGTATGAAACAAAAACGTTTCCGTTTTCATTCACAGAAATGCTTGGATTTTTTGCATCACTCCACTTCCAAAGACTGCGATCACTTTTTTCGGGTTCATTATTTTCAGCATCTTCATTATACAAAAATGAAGCGTAAAGCTGACTGAGGAGTCTTGGCGTAGAGAAAGGCCCCACTTGGTTTTCCGGGAGGCGATCTAAATTTATAGCTGAGACTCGAAGGCCTTGAATAATGGTAAAACTCTGTTCTCTTTCTAAAGTATCATTCAAATCAAACACAGGTGCATCAGGCGCAACGTTATTAAAAAACTGAGCTTCACTTGGAAAACGAACCGTTGCAGAACATTTTGTTTCATAAACGATAAAGTAAGTATCTTCTTCTACTGTCTCACCTCTGATGAAAACAACTTTAGGATTTAAAAAACTATTACACGTTGGTTCAGTAACGTTTGCAAAAGCAGCAATCTGATTAAAATTTGGCTCAACATGATGTTCCTGTGCATTTACATCTGTGATAAGAACATCGTCACCAACTCTATCTCCGTTTGCATTATAGAAACGTCCATAAATAGCGGTGAGACCTTGGTTTCCACCTTCATTTCTCTCAAAAACAACCAAAATATTTCCACGATTTTCATCAACAGCAGCATCAAGTCTATTGGCAGAACCAGTAAACTCAAGTCCTTGCTGCAAGGTGCCAAAAGGTGAAGAGCTGGTAGGATCGCTTAATCCTGGAAGAAGTTCCACATTTCCTTCATTGGGAAGATCATTAAAAGGTGGTGTTGGATTTTCAAAAGAAGGAAAAGAAAAATCAAAGTTTGCTTTTGCACTTAACGGGCCAGAATTGCTATCGCTGCCAATACCATTCGAAAAATTTTCGTTGTACACAAAAACATAATCAAGAGGAGAAATATCTTTTCTAATCTGACTCGAAGCGCTTGGATTGGAAACTTCATCCGTTGTTGGAAGAGATGAAGTGCCGCCACCAGAACCACCGCACGCGCTAAGAATAAAAAGTGAAAGAACAAGAAAACAATATTTTCTCATCATAGAAAACCTCTACCGTTCTGATGTATCAATGCCATCAACGGGATTATCAATAATTCCTGGAACACTGCTCATATCACACGCATCACCCATACCATCACCATCTGCATCATTTTGATTTGCATTTGAAATATCTGGGCAATTATCTTGTGCATCTAAAACGCCATCGCCATCTTTATCGGCCACTGCTGATTTGGCTGTTTTTTCTTTAGGAAACAAAAGTGGAGCTGCGGCTGCAAGCGTTGCTGCGCTTGAAGTTCCGCAGAGCACACCATCGGCAACTTCACTTCCTGTTGAAGGTGTACCTGTTGCCCACATAATCCCACCACTTGTAATTTCTACTCCGCCTACGATGCCAATAGTCAGCGGAATCCACGACGGAGTATCACTATAACGATCTACACTGTATAACACTCCGGCAACGGCAGCTTGTGCTATTCCATTTCCAAGAAGGCAAAGGTCAAGATATCCACCTCTTCCTTGTGTGGGCTCTACAAATTTTCTGGCATTTGGATCTGTAGATAAACGGAAATAATCTGCTTCGTCTGCACTTGAAGCCATCACAAAGTCAGCAAGCAAATCCATACTTGAACCTTCGGTATCGCTCCAACCAACTTTTGGCCCAAGACGAATGGCACGCATCAAACGCGCAACACCCGGAACGTTGATATTATTTTGCAAGGTTTCAACAAGGGTGTTGATGGCAGCCTTTTTTACCACAAAAGCATAATGACTATTCACGCGCTTAAACACACATGAAGCCTCAACTTGCGCCCAAATGCTTTCTGGCATATCAGGAACCAAAGCTTTAATTTGAGACTTCAAATAATTTACGCCGTGGTATTTTCCTCGACTTGAAAACTGTACAAAACCTTCAAGCGGAAGCACATCTGGTTCTTTTGCATATTCATTATCAAATGACTCAAGAGCACGCGTAATGGTTTTCTCACTCAAACTTACGGTGGAAGCTGATTCTATAATAAGCGTTTCACGTAAAGCATCATAACCTTTTAATGTTCCAGCTTCTGCTGTTTCAAATATTTTGAGTGAAAACCACAAAGCCTCAGAAGATGTGGGAGTTCGCTTCAAATGTTTTTTCAAAGCATTAAGTGCGCTTTTTTCACTTGGATTATTATAGTCCCTTCCATTTCCAAAAAAGTAATCGTCAACTTTTCCAGATGGACTCATGCTTTTAAGTGTGGTTCGAAATTGTTTCCACATTTCTTGATGCCAGACATCAAGCGCTTCTGTAGAGCGGGCTCCACGGGCGTGATATTTTTTCCCAACACTGGCCATGACCGCCAAATCTCTTTCTTGATCTGCTGTCAGCGGACGAGAATTATTCAGCTCTACATATTGAGCAACTCGAAAATCAATCGCTTCACCAAAACTAAAGTTTCCCTTTAAGCGCATGCGATTGTGAATGAAGTAAGGATAGTTTTCTATATTTGCAGCCCAAACATGTCGACCGCGATAATCACCAGACACCCCACCCCCTACAATGCGCTTCACTTTTGTAACCAGGCCACCACTTTCTTCGCCAAATTCATTTGGAATGTAACTCACTCCCCACAACTCATCAGCTTTTTGAAGAAGAGATTGGTAAGCTCTATCTGTAAGAGATGAAAGCGGAGAAGTTTTTTCTCCTTTTATGATCGCTTCTGAAAGCGCTTCAACAGCCTTTGCATTCTCGGCTGGCGAAATAGCTGCAAGAAAAATTTGAACCGCTTGTTCACGAACTTTTTTTCCATTTATTGCTTCAGGAAAAAGTGTGAAGTGAAGTTTCTGCTCAACTTCACGAATTTCAGCATCAACAAGTTGTGCAAGCTCGGTTTCACATGCAGTTCCTCGCTTGCATTCTGCCATTTTCACTTTGAGCGCTGCCAAACGCTGCGGATCAATTTTTTTGATCACGGCTTCAATAAAATACGTTACGGCAAGCACTTTTTGATGTTGTCTTGCAACGTCATCTTCGGCTAATTTTTCAGTTGCGGTGAGATAAGCACGGCTTATATCTGCAGTGCGGTTCTCAATTTGTTTGTTGGGATCATTGGTGAGAAAACCAAAGGCATTCATGTCTGCAAGTTGTTCAGAAACTTCAAAATATAATCTGCCAGCATCTTCTACACTTCTGCCAAAACTTTCATCACCCTTCAAAAAACTTACGTGTCGCAAGGCATCATAAATAGGTGAATTTACATAATCTAAAGCTTCTTTTCCCAAGCCACCATCTTTATTAAATTCACTCATTTCCAAAAAGCTGTGAAAAAATTCTAAAAAGCCTCTAAAATCTGTAACCGAACCAAGCGCTTCGCCGCGAAAAGCCTGGCTTGGCCAGTTTTCGTAATTTTCAAAAATGCTGGTGGTTCTTCCAAGAGTTCGAATGCCTTTAAGCGGATCTTCCGCAAGAAAATCTTCACTTGGTTCAACTTCAACATTTCTTAAGACTGCAGTTTTATCGTCATCTTCTTCTTTTGGTGCACAAACCATATCAACGGTAGTGCTTGCTTCAGCTGCATTTGCTTTTATCAAAACAGTTTCACACTCATCTAAATCATAAAGTGAAAACTGTTTTTCTGCTTTTTTCCACGCAGCTTTTTCACTTTCGCTTAGCTGTGACATCGGAAAACGCAACGACTCTCCAAAAAGTTCGGCAATGACAAAGTGTGGATCAAAAGGCTTTCCAGCTTCAAATGGATTTTGTGAAAGATCGATGGTGAATTTCTTTTCACTGTTTTCACAATACAGGTTGAAGCCACTTTTATGCACCTGAAATCCAATACTGCCACAACTTTCCAAAGAGATACCTGGAATAATATTTTTTTCTTCAGCCGTTAAACTTGAAAAAGGGAAAGCTGTGTAAAGCGCATCGAGTTGTTTTTGTTTTTTTTGTGCAGCTAAGTCAAAAATGTGCGGATATTGTTTTTTTGTAGAACCATGTGGAAGCTTGAGATGTGAACCATAAAGCTCTTTGCAAAACACGTCTATTTCTGCTTTTCCTGTCGCTTCGTCATAACGAAGTTCAGAAACGGCGTCGCATCTTTCATACTTTCCAGCATCTTTATCATGCTGTTTAAAACTTTTAGGCGAGCGTTTTGCCAAAGCTAAAAATTGCTCAGAGTTGATACCTTGCTTTAATTTTACGTCACCAGCTGCAAACATGAAGCCTCTTTCTATTTCTCTCTTCTAATTTCAATCAATAATTCGCGTCTGCCTTTTGGAGCAAATGGACCAACAGGAAGATCTCTGATAGCTGCAGCAAGTGTTTCTAAACCTTTTTCAAAGTCCATTTTTGTTAATCTATCCTTCACAATAACGGGAATCACCTTTGCTGAAGATTCATTTTCTTTTTTGTCATAAAAGCTTTTCAGGTTCTCAAGATTTTCTACGCCAGAGCTTGTAATGGTAATCACTGCACCATCACGCTCTACATCCCATGCAGCACTGCTTTCCGGGTTTGGTAAAAGGGTACGAAGTGAATAAGAAAACAGTTTTTCCAATGCAGTATTTGTAAGGGGAACACGATGACGTGACATGTTAGCTCCACGTGGAAACATTTCTGAAAAATTTCCGGCTGTAGCATTCAACATAAAGTTTTGAGCACAGTGCAATAAATTCTCACCAGTTACACATGAAAGCGCTCCTGCTTTTTGAGCAAAAAACGTAAATGGAACTTGTCCTGACAAAGCCTTCGTAAAAAATTTTGGATAATTTCTATCAACTCCCGAAATTACTGGCGAAAAATCAAAATAGTCAAAGGCACTTATTTTTCGAGTAATAATTTCGCCATTCGTAGACTTCAGCGTGAGAAACACTGTTTTAGAAGCTTCGGGCTGATTCTTCTTTCGTGCTTCAAGAATGTCTTGAATTTCAGTTTGAATAACGGGAAACATATTCCAGTCTTCGGGAACATCTGTAAGAATAATTTCACATGGATGAGGCCCACAGCTAAGAAGGGTTTTTTTTATAGTAGCTACAAGTGCATCTGATTCTTTATTTGAAACAGCGATAGGATAGCGCTTATCTTTTGTTACTCGTATTTTACTTTCTTCACTCACCCCAAAAAGCACATCTCCATCGGGATAATCCACTCTGCCAATATTGGGCAGCAAAACATCACTGTTCTCTCCATTTGGAGAAAGGAGAAACCAAATCTTTCCTCCTTCTTGAATGTAGGCATGAAGCTCACCAACTGTTTTGGAAATGACTTGAGAAAAATCTTTTTTTCGTTCTGGTGACAAGCGAGCAAAATCAAGAAAAACTCCATATTTTTTCAAATCTTTATCCTCATAAAATTGAAAAAGCCCCTTTACATCGTAGCCGATATTATCCACTAACCCCTTCAGCTCTTCCTTTCCATCATCATAAATGGTGACGTTTATAGCTAAAGCCTGTTCTGTGAAAGAAGTGAAAATATCTTCAAGGTCTAAATGATAAAACCGAGTGAAGATTTTTTCTAAAAATCTTTTTGCCCCGCGCCCAGCTGAAGTAGATGGAGCAAGCACTGCAGAACCTGCTTCTTCAGACCATCTGCGATACAACGCATCGCTCAAGCCAGAACAAGGATCATGAATAAGAGCCCAAAAGTTTCGCGCAGCTTGTTCAGGATTCTTCAACTGATATTTTGAAATCAGCGCTTCACCTTGAAGTGAAGCTGGAAGCCCTTTTCCAGTGAAGATGCAGTTTAAATATGCAGCCTCATCTTGCTCAGAAATAAGCTCGGGATATTTTGTTTTCCCCTCAGGGTCGCAAGCCCTCACCAGTTGCGGGTTACAGGTATTTTTGGGATCAACGAAACCAGCCATAGATAAATCTCCTTAAACAAGCTCTCTTAAAAAGAGGTGCTTCTTTACTATCGAGTGATATGGGAAAAAGTTGCGTACTTTCTCAAAAGAAAAGCGGTGTAGAATCAAGCATCTACACCGCCAAAACCATCATATTTTCAAAAAAACACAAGATTTAGCCCAAAACAGCCGGAATAACTGCGTTTTTTCGCTTTTTTACAGCGATTTTTTCACTTTTTTTATTCGGTGCCATCATCTTCACCTTCAGCCAATTTTGCCAACGAAACTACTTTTTCGCCTTTATCTACATTGATAAGACGTACGCCTTGAGTAGCCCGGCCAATAGTGGAAACGCCCTTCGAGCTGCTGCGAATCACTTTGCCCTGATCGCTCACCAGCATGATATCGTCGATGTCAGTCACCTGCTTCACGCCCACAACTGCACCATTTTTCTCGCTCACTTTAATACCGATAATTCCGGAACCGCCGCGAGACTGAATGCGATACTCTTCCACTTTGGTGCGCTTGCCATAACCTTTTTCGGTTACCGTAATCATGGAAGCGTTTGTTGAAATAATTTCCATTCCAATAAGCTCGTCATTTTTCTTCAGCTTGATCCCGCGCACACCACGAGCAGCTCTGCCCATGTCGCGCACATCAGTTTCTGGGAAACGAATCACTTGGCCATTGCGAGTGGCTAAGAAAATTTCACTTTTTCCATCTGTCATTTCAGATGATATCAACTCATCGTCGGCGTCAATGGTGCACGCAATAATGCCACCAGCACGTGGACGTGAATACGCCATGAGGTCTGTTTTTTTCACGATACCTTTTTTCGTGGCCATCACAATAAACTTGCTCTCTTCAAATTGCATCACCGGCAAAATAGAAGCGATGCTTTCTTCGTTTGGCATGTTGATGAGATTGCTAATGGCCTGACCCCTGGCAACTCTGCCCACTTGTGGAATTTGATGCACTTTCAGCCAGTACACTTTTCCAGCATTTGAAAACACAAGCACGTAACTATGAGTTGAAGCTACAAAAAGCGTTTCCACAAAATCTTCGGAACGCGTTGTCATTCCCTTTTTACCTTTACCACCGCGGCGCTGTGCTCGGTAAATGGAAATTGGATTTCGCTTGATGTAGCCACGATGCGAAACGGTAACCACTACTTCCTCTTCTTGGATAAGATCTTCCACCGAAAGATCATCAGACTTTCCTTGAATAACAGTGCGCCGCTCGTCGGCATATTTTTTTCTCATTTCATTCAACTCATCAGAAATGATTTTGAAAACAAGACGTTCATCTGCAAGAATTGCTTTTAAGCTTTTGATGAGTTCTTGAATTTCTTTGTACTCTGCAATAATTTTTTCGCGTTCTAAACCGGTTAAACGTTGCAAACGCATTTCCAAAATAGCTTGTGCTTGAATTTCGCTCAGCTTGAAGGTTTTCATCAATGCCACTCTGGCGGCGGCTGGCTCTTTTGATTTTTTGATGAGTGCTACAACTTCATCAATATTTTCTACCGCAATTTTGAGGCCTTCCAAAATGTGAGCGCGCTCTTCAGCTTTTCTTAAATCGTAAGTTGTTCTTCTGACCACCACTTCTTTTCGGTGATCGATAAAGTGACCAATCATTTCACGAAGTGAAAGCACTTTTGGCTGACCATTCACAATGGCAAGCATGATCACCCCAAACGAACCTTGCATTGCGGTGTGTTTGTACAGCTGATTCAAAACAACACCCGCAACAGCGCCGCGCTTAAGTTCAAGTGCAATGCGCATTCCATCGCGGTCGGATTCGTCGCGAAGATCACTGATGCCTTCAATTTTTCCGGTTTGAACAAGTTCAGCAATGCGTTCGATAAGTCTTGCTTTGTTCACTTGATACGGAATTTCGGTAACAATAATAGACTCGCGGTCACCTTTCGCCATGGGTTCAATCATCGCTCGAGCTCGCATTTGAATAATGCCGCGGCCTGTTTCGTAAGCTTGTTTGATGCCATCGCGGCCGTGAATGAAAGTGCCCGTTGGAAAATCTGGACCCGGAATAAACTTCATCAATTCGGTTACGGTGATGGCGGGATTTTGAATATAGGCAAGACTCGCATCAATCACTTCGCCTAAATTGTGCGGAGGAATTTTTGTTGCCATACCAACGGCAATACCATCGGAACCGTTGATGAGAAGATTTGGAAGTCTCGTGGGAAGAACAAGTGGCTCGGTAGTTGTGCCATCAAAGTTGGGAGCAAAATCAACTGTTTCTTTATCGATATCGGCAAGCAATTCTTCGGCAAGGGCTTTCAATTTTGCTTCTGTATAACGATAAGCAGCGGCACTATCACCATCTATACTTCCGAAGTTACCTTGTCCGTTGATAAGAGGATATCGCAAGTTCCAGTCTTGCGCCATTCGCACCAAAGTATCATAAACAGCGGTATCGCCGTGAGGGTGATATTTTTTAAGCACTTCACCAACTACCCCGGCACACTTCGAAAAACGTTTGTTTGAAAGAAGACCTTCGCGGAACATGGCATACAAAATACGGCGATGCACAGGCTTCAAACCATCACGAACATCAGGAAGAGCACGGCCAATAATGACACTCATCGCGTAATCAAGATACGAGCCCTTCATTTCCTCTTCAATGTTTACTTTAATCACTTCAGCTGAATGATTCATCTTATCCTCATCTTAAAAAAAGAAGCAAAAAAGCTTCAAAATGTACCGAATTATGGCGGTTTAAGGTGGATGGTTTTTTCCACAGCAAACAGCAAAAGTCAACAAGTACTACGTTTGTCCCGGATGAAGAAAATCAGAAAAAGCTCCTTTCATTTTCATTTGAAACAAAATGAAAGGAGTGCAAAAAAATCTTCATTCAAAACAAGTTCATTTTCAAAAATGGTCAAACAGCAAACACGCATCTTTTCTCACTTTGCTCATTTTTTTCTTCCATCTTTTTTAAAAAAAGGTATGATGGTTTTTGCGAGTGATTTTTTCATGAAGAGCGCAAGTTAGCATGAGGTCTGGGTTTACTCTCTTCAAAAAAAATTAACTTCGTTACAATTTGTTTGACATTGCACAGAAGCTTACATAAATTCGGCCTCACTTTGCGAGGCTTAAGACTAACAAACTTCGCTTAGAACCAGAGTTGCTTCATCAGGTGATAGGCAACTCATCAACACTTAGGGGGTGTCGTCATGACAAAAGCAGAACTCATTTCGGATATTGCTAAAGAATGCAAGATCTCCAAAGCTCTTGCAGAGAGGGTTCTCAACTCAGTAACCCACAACGTTTCACGTTGTTTGCGTAAAAGTGATAAAATTACGCTTACTGGGTTTGGTACTTTCTACGTATCACGTCGTAAAGCCAGAACTGGCCGCAATCCACAGACAGGTGCAGTTATTAAAATCAACGCGAGAAAAGTACCTCGTTTCAAACCAGGTAAACAACTTCGCGATTGGATTAAGTAAGTTCGCAGTACTTGTAACGAGCATACATAAAAAGAGCGTCTCTAAACTAAAGAAGACGCTCTTTTTTTATTCGTTCGTTGTCATGAAGATCAATTTTCTGTCATTGCGAAGAAGCATAGCGACTGCGGCAATCTCCTCTGACAGTTCTAAAATCGAGATCACCACGTCGCTAAGCTCCTCGTGATGACAAACAAAAAAAATAAAGTGATATCGCTCTACACAGCTACTTCACCAACTTAATCACCCCGCAAGCAATGCGTGAGCCTGAATTTCCGCTTGGCTGTGATGTGAAATCATCGGTTGCAGCATGAATAATAAGAGACCTTCCCAAAATATTATTGGGAACATCTTTTAGCGTAATACCTTTGAGCACTTCTTCGTACTCAGCTACGCCATTTTCTTTTGCCAGCAAATTTCCCATGTCACCCATATGGTGTGAAGCATCTAACGGTGATCCATGCCTTGCTCCCTCGGGGTTAAAGTGTCCACCAGCAGTACTTGCATTTTCTGCGCTGCAATCTCCATTTTCATGAATGTGAAACCCATGCAGACCAGGCGTTAACCCGGAAATGCTTGCAGAAAGCAAGACTCCCGTCTGGCCTTGAGTGAATTCAACTTTTCCCTGAACATTTGAACCACTTGCTGGATGCATAATGGCAACGGCTTTTTCAGTTCTGGACGCGCATGCTAAAAGTAAAACGATAAAGCTAAGACTCCAAAGTTTCTTCATTTTTTCCTCCTAAGTGAAAAAGAGCTTTCGCCCTTTCGCTCGTCGTGTGAACAACTTCTTCTTTGCTTATGTTTTTAAGCTCGGCAATCTTCTCCACAATATAAGGCACGTACGAAGATTCATTTCGTTTTCCACGATACGGAACTGGAGCCAAATAAGGCGCGTCGGTCTCAAGTACAAAAGCATCAAGCGGAAGCTGCTTCACTATCTCATGCAGCTCTTGAGCATTTTTGAAGCTTATAACTCCGCCAACTCCAAGCGCAAGCCCCTGTTCGTAGATTTTTTTTGCCAAATCCAAGTCCCCAGAATAACAGTGAAAAACTCCCTTTCGCTTTGGCAAACCTTCTTGCATCAATACTTCCCACACTTCGTTATTTGCAGAACGTGAATGGATAATAAAAGGAAGTTCAAATTCATGCGACCACTCAAGGTGAAGCAAAAACAAACGCATTTGTGTTTTGCGATTTACTTCCCAATGAAAATCGAGGCCAGTTTCACCAAGCGCCACTACTTTTTCTTGCCGCAACATGTTTCGTATTTTTTCATTCCAGCTTTCATCCCACTTTTCAGCATCGCAAGGATGAATGCCAACGGCGGCAAAAAGCCGTTCATCGGTATTGGCAAGCTTTAGGGCTTTTTCGTTTCCGGCAAAATCATCACCAGCGCCAATAAGCACAATGGCTTCAAGCCCGGCTTTCCAAGCACGATCTAAAACAGCTTCACGATCTTCATCGAAGGCTTCGAAACTTAAATGAGCATGAGTATCAATCATAAAAAATTAGGCTTTGTAGTCTCGTTCAAAAGCTGAAAGGAAAGAAGAAAACTGTTTTGCATACCGTTCTTCTTCTACTCTTATGGCGAAATCTTTTGCAGAGTCCAAAAAGATTTTACATTCGGGAAGGCCATATTTTTTGCGAAGCAAGGACTCCAGCAAATTAAGGTCGATATTTTGTGCCGAAATAAATCCTGAGAAATGATCGCCCATCGATTTGAGCATAGCCGAAACAGCTGCATTTTTCTTTCCTCTTCCAAGCTCGGCTAAGCCAATGGTGATATAGGCTTGGTGAACAAAGACGGGATTATCAGGAACAAGCTCCAACACTTTTCTGGCGCGCCTGATTGCTTTTTCATATTCCTTAAAGCGTTCGATGAGAAGACGCGCTGCAATGATTTTGATAGCAGGATCATCGGGCAGTAATTTTTCTGCGCGATCATAATGTTGCCATGCTTGTTTATAGTCATGCTTTAACTTGAACAAAACGCCCAAGGCAGAGTGATACAAGGCTATGCTTCGCTCATCCTGTGTTTTAGCCATGTTGCCGGCTAACAGTTTTTCGGCATCGTCATATTGTTTGGCATGCATGAGCTCGAAAGCGCGATAACATACATCGCTTGCGGAAAATTCTGTTTTGTCGGTTTCAATGTGAGTCATCTTTTTGGAACCTATCGGTTTTGGCATAAAACATCCACCATTTCTTGATGGATTTTTCCGTTTGAAGTTAAAATTTCATCTCCGTACACATCGAAGCTGCCGCCATCAAAGGAACTTACCTGTCCACCCGCTTCACGAATGATAACCACACCTGCTGCGATATCCCACGGCTTCAGAAAGAGTTCCCAAAATCCATCTATGCGTCCACATGCAATCCACGCCAAATCTATCGCTGCCGAGCCAGGCCTGCGCACTGCTCTTGCTTTTTTAATAAAATGCGCAAAGTGATCTAAATTATCAGCTTGTTCTTCTTGCACATTATAGGCAAAGCCCGTTGCAAGCAAAGCATGCACAAGATCTGGACTGTTGCTTACCTGCAAACGTTTTCCGTTGAGAAAAGCACCTTCACCTTTTACGGCAGTGAAAAGTTCGTCGCGATTGGGATCGAAAATAACACCAAGCACAAGCTCACCTTGAAACTCCAGCGCAATCGAAACACAAAAAAATGGAAACTGATGCGCATAGTTTATGGTTCCATCAAGAGGATCAATAATCCATCGATACTCAGACTGCTTCCGTTTTCCACTTCCCTCTTCGGCTAAGATATCATGATGTGGAAAATGTTTTGCGAGCGTTCCTACAATAAGTGCTTCACATTTTTTATCCACCTCGGTGACCAAATTGATGGCGCCTTTGTACTCAATATGATGATCTTTTTTGAGAGAATCTAGTTGTATTTTTCCCGCCTGCTTCGCAAGTTCAACGGCACAGCTTAAAAATTCTTGCATACATTTTCCTTTAAAGTGTTCGGGCAAGTGTCAGTACAAAAACTTTTTCTGCTTTTGCTTTCTTCAACATTTTTGCACATTCGTTTATGGTTGCACCTGTTGTAATCACATCATCAATGAGCAAAATATTTTTTCCAAACACATCAGCTTTAGTCGAAAGATAAAAATTATTTTTAATTTGATGAAGTCGATCATCCGCTGAGCTTCCCACCTGGCTTGATTTTCCCATGACCCACTTTCGCTTCAATCCTTTTCGCTCGAAGGGAATCGCATTTGTCTTCGCCAATTTTTCCGCAAGAAGCGCAGCTTGATTATAGCCTCGCTTCCACAATCTAAAACTATGAACGGGAACAGGAATCACACAATCAAGAGATACATTTTGAAAAAAACGTTCAAACGCATTTTGCAGTATATGTGAACAATACGGCAACACTTCAAAGGAAGAAGAATACTTCAAACGATGAACAGCAGAAATCACTTCGCGCTCAAAGACGCATGCTGAATAGCTTGCATCAAAATATGGCCGAGGAAAACGAAGCGAAAAAAAGGGAGCATCAAGTAAACGCAGATTTGTTCTGCAGACTTCACACACCCCAAAGTGAAGATCACCAGAAAACACATCACAAAAAGAACATTGGGAAGGATATAACAAACCGCTTATTTCGGACGCAAGAGATGCCATGCATTTCAGCTAATACGTCTTTTTGGCCAAGTCAAAACGTTAATCGGGACGTCGAAAAACCGGAAGATTTCTTGCGGTATCAAAGCTAAGAAGAGCTGATTGTTGAAATGCAGCTTTAATAAGAGCACGCGTCTGTCGGACAGGAAAACCAAAACGAAGTGCTTCATGGAACAAAAGAGTTGCCTGCTGTGAAGCAAAAACCTGAGGAAAATCTGAAAGAGCAAGTCTCTCAGATATATTTTCTGCATGTAGCATAAGCAGTGAAGAAAGCATCCACACGCATCTGTTGATTTCTTGTAAACTCCAATGAATATCTGCAACATCTTGTTCTGCCGCTAAAAACCCCGCCCATGTCATCAGAACTGCATATTCTTTTTCATATGCTCTCTGATCTTTGGGAATCATGGCTTTCACGGCAAGGGTGTGCATAAGCGTAGCAATGCGTTCACCTTCAAGACCTGCTTGCATCCAATGGGCTACTCTTTCAGGAAAATTCTCTCTCAGTGTAGAGAGTAAAACAGAATTTCGCTTAAATGCTCCCATTTCCACTCTGGCTATTAAGTGAGCATAAGCATGCCTGCTAACATTTCCAGACAAGAGATCTTTGAATAAAGGAGGTTCAACGCGGTGAGGAAGAGGACAGGGAAAGCCAGTTAAATATACATCCCACTGACGCGCTAACACATGCGCAGCGGTAACAACGGGAGGCACTGCAAAAATGCGGCGTAAATATTCATTTGCTCCTGTGGAAAATGAAGCATCGCGAAACTTTCCGGCGTGCACACCTGTTTGCAGCTCATAGAGAAGCGCTTCATTTCCTCTGGCTGTTTCTGTAGCCAACTGCACGGCTTGCATCAGATGAAGCTGTTGAGTTGGTGGTGCTAAGAGCGTAGGTGCAGCTATAACTGTTGTTGCTGGTGAAACTTGAAACTGCATAGCATCATTCCATTACGTCAGCATCAGCTCCAGTTGCTGCCAACTCATCTGTAGGCAAAACAGCGGAGTTTAAAGCATCAGCAACAGGAACGTTTAAACCACCTTCAAGAAGTCTTGCTACAAGAGCATGTCCTTCAGTACCATCACTTATAAGCAGGCGAGCTCCAGCTGCTAAACCTTCAAGAAATGTTGTAACTCCTGCTGCATCACCTAACTTTAAAGATCGTAGCCAACCGTCATTCCAATGCTCTGGATTTCTCACATATGCTTGTACATCAGCTAGATAATGTTCATCAGTTGTCCATTGCGTAGGAATATGAAGCTGCATAAAAGGTGTAAGCGGTGCATCTTTCCCTACTCTGGCTCTCGCATCATTGACAATAGCTGTGTGCAACGCACGAAGGGTTCCCGTCAATGCATCTAAAGGAGGAACTGGCATGGTCACGGTAAAAAGTCCGCTACGCAATGGCTGTATTTTACCCGTATATGGGTCTCTCGCTAAATGCTGTAAAACAAAAGCATCTACAACAGGCCCATACTGATCTGCTTGTTTTGCATTCCGACTGTCAATAAGCCCAGCCGCAGTAAATAGTTCCTCACGCGCCGTAACATTCGATGAATCCTGCGCCAAGGATATCAAGTTCCTTGCTGGAGCTAAGCCAGGAATGGTTGATGGAAGGGCTAAGCCTTGTGGCATAAAACACGTTCCAATTTGTAATGGTGGTAACGATACAACAAACATATTTCCTTCTTTCTTTTTTAACACACACAGAACACTGCGGCCTTCTCTTCTCGGGGAAGAGTTTCTAAAGTTGCTTCTTTTTTTACGGGAAAAAAGAATACGAGAAAAAGACCCACAAAGATTTTCAAAATCGCTTACTTGCGGGCGCTACTTAATGAATTAAAGGAATGTGTCAAGGTTTTTTAAAAAACCTTTCATTTCAATTAGTTACAAGATGATGCTTGAGGTGAAATGGAAAAAGAAAAAGGAAGCACCATGACGCAACGCTGCATTGTGACCTCTCAAAAAAAGAGGGACGGACTTATCTTTTTTGAAAAAGTGAAGTTCCCGTCATTTCTGCTGGCTGTTCAAGATGCAAAAGCTCCAAGAGACTAGGAGCCACATCGGCTAAAATGCCTTCTTCCTTAAGTTGCTTTTTGCCAGCATCGGCAGAAACAAAAAGGCACGGCACTTTGTTGAGGGTATGTGAAGTATGTGGGCTGCCATCATCTTGCAACATCTGTTCGGCATTGCCATGATCTGCAATGATTATTGCACTGCCATTGTGCTGCAGCAAAACATTCAGAATTTTTTCCATACTGGCATCAACCGTTTCCACCGCCTTCACAGCAGCAGAAAAAACGCCGGTGTGTCCCACCATGTCGGCATTGGCAAAGTTCATGATAAAGAGATCATGCTCTTCATCTTCGATGCGCTTGATCACTTCGCTTGTGACTTCCGCTGCACTCATCTCTGGTTTTTCGTCGTAGGTTGCGACTTCTTTTGGACTGGGAACTAAAACTCTGTCTTCGCCTGCAAAAGGAATTTCAATGCCTCCGTTAAAAAAGAACGTGACGTGTGCATATTTTTCTGTTTCAGCAATACGAAATTGCGTGAGGCCTGCATTTGAAACCACTTCACCTAAAATATTTCGAAGTTCTTTTTGCGGAAAGGCTATCGGAAAAGGAAGGGTTGCATCATATTCGGTCATGCACACAAACGTGGAGAGCTTTGGAAAGATGGGCCGCGCAAAGCCAGTAAAATCAGGCATTGCAACTGCACGAGAAATTTGGCGAGCTCTGTCTGAACGGAAATTAAAAAAGATAAATGCATCACCATCTTTTACAAACTGCCCACTTTGACCACCGTCAACTACAGAAGGAAGGATAAACTCATCTGTTAACTCTGCTTGATACGCACGCTCCAAAACTTGCATGGCATTTTCGGCATATTCGCCTTCGCCCATCACTATTGCCTTCCACGCTTTTTCGGTACGTTCCCATCTTCTGTCTCTGTCCATCGCGTAGTATCGGCCGCTAACGGTTGCTATTCTTGCATTTCCTAGCTTTGCACATTTTGTTTCAAGCGCAGAAAGATATTTTTCTCCAGAGGTAGGCCTGCTGTCTCTTCCATCGGTAATGGCGTGGATGAGCACTTCTTTCACCCCTTGTGCTTTTGCAAGATCAAGCAAGGCAAACAAATGCGCTAGGCTCGAATGCACTCCAGCATCAGAGCAAAGCCCCATCAGATGCAGTTTAGATTTTTTGGAAACAACTTCTTGGCAAGCCTTAAGAAAATGTGGATTGTGAAAAAATTCGCCTGACGCAATAGACTTATTAATGCGCGTAAGGTCTTGATAGACAATGCGGCCAGCGCCGATATTCAAATGACCTACTTCAGAATTTCCCATGGTTTGATCTGGCAAACCAACATCTTCACCACAAGTGCGCAAAAAACAATGAGGGTAGGTTTTCCAGAGACGATCGAAGCAAGGTGTCTTCGCGGCCAGAACAGCATTGCCTTTGCTGTCTTCACGCCATCCCCAACCATCCAAAATCATCAACATAACTGGTGCTTGTTTCATGGTCTCCCCAAACAATTCTCTGTTTTGTCATCCCACACTTTTTTTCTCTTCGAAGATTGTTTTTTCGGCATCGCTCCAAAGGCTTTCGATTTGATAGAAAGCCCTGTCTTCTTCGTGGAAAACATGAACGACCACATTTCCGTAATCCAGCAAAACCCAATGACCTTTGTCTTCGCCTTCGATGCTGATGGTTTTTTCACCTTTATCGCGGAGTTCTTTTCTAATGCTGTCTGCAATGGAACGCACTTGTCTATCCGAAGTTCCACTGCACACTACAAAATAGTCTGAAATACTACTGAGCTTTCCAATTTCAAGCATCACAATATTTTCTGCTTTTTTATCTGAGGCAACCGTTGCTATAGCTTGCGCCAATTCACTCGAGCTCATTGTTTTTTTCTTCACTTTTTTTCTCCAAGTACTTTCGTATGGTTTCTTTTAGTTCAGCAATACCTTCTTTTGTTGCAGCCGAAATCAACAACACAGGACTGGAAGATATTTTCTCAAATTCTTTTTTATATTCCAAAAGTTCTTCTTCAAGGTAAGCATCTTTTTTACTTAAGCAAATAATTTCAGGTCTGTCTAAGAGTTCTTTTTGATACGATTTTAATTCGTTGCGCAAAATCTGATAATTTTTCACTGGATCTGGATGAGCAGGATCTGCAATGTCCACCAGATGCACAAATACTTTGGTGCGTTCAACATGTCGCAAAAACTGAATTCCCATCCCAATTCCTTCGGCAGCTCCTTCGATGAGCCCCGGGATATCCGCAACCACACACACTTTCCCGTAAGGCAACTCAACGACACCCAAATTTGGAATTTTTGTGGTGAAAGGATAATCAGCAATTTTAGGACGCGAATTTGAAATGGAAGAAATGAGTGTTGATTTTCCAGCATTGGGAAAACCAAGCAGGCCAACATCTGCAAGCAGCTTGAGTTCAAGGCGAACATAACGTGACACTCCTTTTTCGCCTTCTTGTCGCATGCGAGGAGCTTGATTTCGTGAACTCATAAAATGCGTGTTCCCTTTTCCACCTCGTCCACCACGAGCTATGACATACTCGGCGGGAAAAGTGTTGAGGTCTACTAACAATTCATTTGTTTCATGATCGTAAACATACGTTCCAAGCGGAACAGAAATAATGGCGTCCTCTCCCGCCTTCCCATTCATCTGCGACCCTTTTCCATGCATCCCGCGACCTGCGCGCACGTGTCTTTTGTAGGCACAGTCCATCAGGGTGTTGAGGTTAGGATCGACGCGGATAATCACATGACCGCCTCTTCCACCATCACCACCATCGGGGCCACCTTTTGGGACATACTTTTCGCGACGAAAACTGACGCAACCATCGCCACCGTTTCCTGCAAACACTTCTATTGTTGCTTCATCTATAAACTTCATGTTTTCTTTCATTCTCAAGAACTGTTTTGAGCGTAAACTTTTTTCGAAATAAAAAAACCCTCTCTGAAAGAGGGTTTTATAAAATTATCATCACAGTATAACTTAAGCGTTTTGTGGAAGAACGTTTATAAACTGACGACCACCTCTTTTTTGCTCGAAGGAAACAATGCCATCAACCAAGGCAAAAAGTGTCCAGTCTTTTCCAGAGCCAACACCTTCACCAGCGTGAAACTTTGTACCACACTGACGGACCAAAATGTTTCCAGCTCTTACCACTTCACCACCGAAGCGCTTCACGCCTCTACGTTGTCCAATACTGTCGCGACCATTCTTAGCCGAGCCTGCCGATTTCTTATGTGCCATTTCTAACCCCGCGAATTAAAATGCAAAACTTATGCATTAATTTTTAAAATTTTAACTTCTGTATACGCTTGACGATGTCCAATTTTCTTTTGGTAGTTTTTTCTGCGTTTCTTTTTGAACACGTCGATTTTTTTGCCTCGTCCATGCTCAACCACTTCAGCATCAACGCTTGCACCTTGAACAAAAGGCATTCCCACTTTTGGAGTATCACTTCCACCAACAAGAAGAATTTCGGCAAATTTTACTTTTTCACCAGCTTCTTCTGGAAGCATTTCAACGCCAAGCGTATCGCCTTCTACTACTTTGTATTGTTTTCCACCTGTTTGAATAATTGCGTACACAACAACCTCACCTTTTTCAGTATTTTAGCCTGCCCGCTCTAGCCAAGCTCTGGCGGCAAGTCAAGGGCTTTTTAGAAAAGTCCTCTACTTCTTTCATCCCATCCCCAGCCTACACGGCAGCAATAATAAAACCTGAGCAATATCAATATAATAGCCAGAATAAGGGCTTGAGCGCCAAAAAAAGCGCAACTTCTTGAATTTTGTGCCGATAAAGAGTATGGAGGCACTGCTATGAAACGTTCCCTATCCATCTTCCTTTTTCTGCTCTTTTCCACAAACGTGGGAATGGCACAAGAGTTTGTTCGTGTGAAACAAGACGTAAAAACCGAGCAACTGGCAAGAAGTAAGCAGATAGTAAAAGAACTTAACGAAGCCTTGGCAAAAATGGCCGAAGGCAAAACCTTCAAAGCGCGCGAAGCCGAAAACCTTGAGCTTCAAATGCGCCCAAACAAAGCTCAATTCTCCATTTCGTTTTAATTCAACTCTTCAAACAATTTATTGTCATCCTGGGCATAATGGCAAAAAATGTGTGCTATTTAGGTTTGAGAAAGAAGTAATAAGCAAAGTAATTTTTTCTTTTATGAGGTGCAA
>PCXC01000008.1 GCA_002796345.1 Deltaproteobacteria bacterium CG11_big_fil_rev_8_21_14_0_20_42_23
TTTATCTCTTCTTTGTCAATTAGTGTTAACACGCCCTAAATATCGTTGTATTACTGGAAAAGTTGTAGAATTCTGGCAAGGTAGGATTTTACAGGGCCTGCTCTACGGGGTAAGCCAGTAGCGTATTCTGTGTAGGTGCCCGTAAAATTAACATTGTCTAGATTCGCACCAGTAAAATTAGCACCACTTAGGTTTGTGTTAGTCAATTCTACACCAGATAGATCATCCGCACCAGTTAGAACTGCATTAATCAAATCTGCATCAACTATTATTGCATAAGCTAACTGTGCTCCAGCCATATTAGCACCACTTAGATCTGCCTCACCCAAATATGCATAGGCCAGATTCGCGCCAGTTAGATTTGCATTCCTCAGATCTTGTCTGCCTAGATAGGCTCGATTCAAATTTGCATTACTTAAGTTTGCAGAGTTGAAGAGATCTGGATTATTTCTAAGAGCAGCGCTTAAAGCTCTTGCTGAAATATCTTCAAAATCTATGCTTGAAAAATCCTTGTTACCAGTAGCGATCATATGATTAAAACGAAGTCGTGCAGCATCATCAGTCCATCTGTGATCTGGACCTAGCTCTAAGGGAAGATCGGCTTCTTCTAAATACTTCACTAAACTTGTAACATATTGTTCACGCACAGCACGTGTAACGGCAAGTGGTGTGACAGGATTATTTAGCGTTAGAAAATATTGGGCCCATGATGCCTCAACAGCGAGCGGACATTGGGCGTCAGTTCCCCTTGTAACATCTTGATGGAAGAGAGTTAAGCCATGTAGATTTTTTTCAGCTTCCATTTTGGACATAAGGCGGTTCAAGGAAAATTGACAGATGTTCACCACCTTTGCTGCATGATCTGAATTAATCACTGGCTGGATGCCCACAGCCAGAAGGCGATGGGCGAATAAGTTTGCTGAATTTGTAGCTGATGGTGATATCACCATGTTTTGTTCTCTCTTTTCTCCACTTTACAATACTTAAAGTTGCTTTTCTCTATCCCCTTCTCGCAGAAGCAGAGAAAAGGTTGCGTGGTATTTAAGGGAGGACATTGCTACGTTGGAACTACAGTGGTATTTTGAAGTTATTTTTTTTACAGACGTTCGCTAAGTGAAAAAACAGCAATTCTATTGTTGATTTTCCGTAAAAACAGCGGTGGAATTCCTGTTCTGAGCTCTCAAAGAACGATTAACCTATCGGAATTACTTAAAAAAAGCCTTTTTTCATTTTTTCAAGAGAAGGGTGAGATCTTTGTCAATTTCAGGATTTTCTAAAACTTCAGCAAACTCATGAACCCACTTTTTGATTCGTTTTTTATCAAGTTTTGGGTGAGCAGCTAAGATCATTTCAATATCAATGAGATCTTTTGGGCGGTGTGCAACCGCTTTCATGATAATAAGGTCTTCAGGTGTTGGCAGTGGGAGTTTTAATTTTCCGAGTTTGACAAACTTTCTTCTCGAAACACTTTCTTCCTCAAATGGTAAGGCACCAAAAGAAAGATCAAGATCAATTCCAGAACTATGTTGCATAAGAAGCACACGATTTTTTTTTGCAAACTGAAGTGCGTTTGAAATACGCGCCTGGAAACCAAATTGCTTGCCAAGGTTAAAAAACTTTGCCCATTCATCTTGCTCAAGTAGAATAAGGGCATCAATATCTTGGGTTGTCCGCGGTTTTCCTAACAACGAAACAGCAATACCACCTATAATCACGGCTTTTACCTCAGATTTTTCAAACCATGTAATAAGGTCTTGTAGAACAGTATCAAACGAAGGTTGAAGTTTTTTCACACTCACGCAGTAAGCCTCGCTCTTAATTTTTTCCAGTTTTGCTGAGCATCTGTGCGTTGAGTTTCTTTTTCACGTGAAGAAAGGGAGAAAAAATGTGGAACTGAAAGAAGCGTTAGCAGTTGTTGATATTTCTGCACAAAGGAAGTTTTTTGCAGCTGCACCTTTTCAATCTTTGCAACTGCCTGCCATCTGCTGAGAAAGGCTTTTGCTTGTTGTTTTGTGAGTTTTTTCATCGGGAAGTGTTATGCCTAAAAAATTTCTTTTCAGCAAGGAGGAAGATCAAAAACTCGGAAGCCAGGACATCGTTGAAATGAAAAAAGAAGGCGTGCATTTATTACACTGGAAAACTTTTCTCAACAAATTATGGAATGATGAGATTATTCTGAAAGGGTAGATTTCAGAATAAATCCACTGTCCACACGCTTATAGAAGAGCCTCATTTTAGAATGTGCATTTTTAGTTTTCATTTTTTTCGTCTTCCCCTACACTGCGCTACCATTATGACAGAAAATAACAATTCGATTGCTCCCATTTCTTTTATGAAACGGTTTTTTAAAGCCTTTTCCACTGCTCCCCGAGCTTTTTTTGTCCATGAAGCTGCTGGTGGTGTTTTCCTCTTATTCAGTGCAGTTGTGGCTTTGCTGATAGCAAACTCTTCAGCGTCCGAGGCTTACTACCACTTTTTACACACGCCGCTCGCTTTAACTTTGGGAGCATTTACGGCTTCAACTAGCATTCATCACTTTATCAACGATGGCCTCATGGTCATTTTTTTCTATTATGTGGGCTTAGAGATTAAGCGCGAAATTGTATTTGGTGAGCTTTCTCAAATGAAGCAAGCTTCTCTTCCCATTGTGGCTGCTGTGGGAGGAATGATTGTTCCCGCCTTGATTTACGTGAGTTTTAATTCAGCACCTCCTTATGAAGTGGGTTGGGGAATTCCCATGGCAACTGATATTGCGTTTGCCGTTGGAGTATACTCTCTTTTTGGAAAACGTTTTTTATCTTCTTTGAAACTTTTCCTCCTTACTTTTGCGATTATCGACGATATTGGTGCGGTGTTGGTTATTGCCCTCTTCTACACCAAAACCTTGTCACCTCTCTATTTGCTGGTTGCATCAAGTTTGCTTCTCATCATTTTTTTGTTGATGAGAGCCAATGTTCGTAACATTGCTATTCAAATTCTTTTTGCCATTTTGGTTTGGGCCTGTTTTCTCAAATCTGGAGTGCATGCAACCATTGCTGGAGTTGTTTTGGCATTTTTAACGCCGTCAAAACTCAATCCAAGCAAGCGCCATTTTTTGGTTGAAACAGGAAGTGACAAAGTGGAATCGCCTCTGAGTTACTGGATGCATCATCTTCATCCGTGGGTCAGTTTTCTCATTCTTCCTCTTTTTGCTTTTGCAAATGCTGGCATTACCTTTAAAGAAGGCGAAAGCTTGCCGGTACTTTTTTCTCATCCTATTACACTTGGAGTTGGCATTGGCTTGTTGGTAGGAAAGCCTCTGGGAATCACCCTCTTTTCTTTTGCCACCAAAAAACTTGGGCTTGCCGAACTTCCCCGCGGTGCAGGTTGGTTGCATATGCTGGGGGTTGGTTTTCTTGGCGGGATTGGATTTACCATGTCCTTGTTTGTAGGAGGTTTGGCATTTGAACGAGGACATCTTGAAGATTTTTCAAAACTTGGTATTTTCAGCGCTTCTGTTTTAGCCACTATTTTTGGCTTGGGATTATTGCTGCTGGCTCATAAAAGAGAAAAGACAAAACAACATGATTAAGTTTCTTTCTCGCAACAGACATTTTTTTCTTCTCATCGGCCTCTTTCTTTTTTATGCGCTTTTTACTCTTTCCACCACTTTTTCGTGGGCTGGTCCAGTTGTTCTGATTTCTTTTTCTCTTGTTCTTTTGGCAAGCATCATTTCTGTCAGCACCAACAAAAAAATATTTTCCATTGCTCTTCTTTTGGGAGTAGTGGCGCTAGGCCTCGACTGGTATGTCTTTGCAAGTCATCGCATAGATTATTTTCTGTTTACTCTTTTTTCAAAAATGGCGGTCCTTGGTTTCACTATAGGAATAATGCTCTATAAACTTTTGGAAGATACAAAAGAAGTCACGTTGAATACTATTTATGGTTCGATGTGTGTTTATATTATGCTGGGCATTTTTTGGGGAATGCTTTTTGTAGGCGTGGAGCATTTGTATCCCGGTTCTTTTTACGTTCAGTCTAGCAATTTACCTTTTTATATTCACCCGAACAATCCTTTCCCTTATCCGTTCGATCTTTTTTATTTTAGCTTTGTGACTATCACTACTGTGGGATATGGAGATATTGTTCCGGCTACTCCGCTAACGCAGTCTTTATCAGCATTAGAAGCTTTGCTTGGGCAATTTTATATGGTTATTCTTGTGGCAAGATTTGTGGGGCTTCATATTCATCATCATTCCACAAGTCTTCGCGAGAAAGTGTTGGGAGAATAATGAAGCAAATTTTTGCCATCTCTTTAGGCGGGGCGCTTGGTGCAGTGTCGAGACACTATCTGGTTTTGGCGATGCACCATTTGTTTAGTTCTCTTTCTTTTCCCGTTGGAACATTGTCGGTAAATGTTTTGGGATGTTTTATTTTAGGACTTGCGATTATTTTTTTTCAGCATCAAACACAGGATACTTTTTTGCTTCGAAGTTTTTTTGTGATTGGAATGTTGGGAAGTTTTACTACTTTTTCAGCCTTTAGTTATGAAACCTTTTTGTTGTTGAAAGAAGGTGCTCACTTCAAAGCCTTATGGAACGTGGTTTCCCAGGTTTCCATTTCTTTGGTGGCGATTTTTTTAGGCATGTGTTTAATGGAAAAAATTCTGTAGAGAAAAATGGTCCGCGAAGATAACAAACAAATCATTGCAATGGGTGGCGGAAGTTTTGGAAGCCAAGATGCAAATCTATTGCTTGAACGCTATGTGCTGAAGCAATGCCGAAAAAAAAATCCGCGCGTGTGTTTTATTCCCACAGCAAGTGGTGAAAGCCCAGAATATATTTTGCAGTTTTATGACGTGTTTCATCATTTGAATACCAAGCCCAGCCATCTTTCATTTTTCAAACCACCGTCCGCAGATTTGCGCGGATTTCTTTTAGATCATGACATTATCTATGTTGGTGGCGGAAACACCAAAAGCATGTTGGCTTTGTGGCGCGAATGGGGCGTGGATAAAATGTTGCGCGAAGCGTGGAACGAAGGTGTGGTGCTGTGTGGAGTAAGTGCTGGCGCTATTTGCTGGTTTGCAGAAGGGGTCACCGATTCCATTCCGGGCAAGCTCACCAAGCTCAAGTGCCTAGGGTTTCTTCGTGGCAGTAACTGCCCTCATTATGACGGCGAAGTGAATCGCAGGCCGGCGTACCACCAACTGCTCAAAGCAGGAAAAATCAGCAAAGGCATTGCCTGTGATGATGGAGCAGCCTTGCATTATATTGGCACCCAGCTGCACCAAGCCATCAGCTGCAAACCCAACGCCAAGGCTTATCAGCTGAAAACAGCAGGTTCAGAAGTAAGGGAACAAGCCATGGCTACGCATTATTTGGGGAAGTGAGTTCAAGCCTTTCCTGATGAAGCTCTTAGGAAACATTCTAACACCGACTTATTTTTCACGTTTTTATTGACTTTTTTTCATGTTAGGTGCTGTTTTGAAAAAAAAGAAGGCTGTGGAAGGAAAAAGGAAGCAACTTTTTTCAAAATGAGCCGATACTTTTTACGTAGCACCTAACAGATGAAATAACATCGGAGGGATTATGGCGGTCATGAACGTAGCATTAGCATTGGGTATGGGTGGTTCGGTTGAAGAGCATATGATGAATCCGGAAGAGGCTAAAAGTGTAAGGAAGCCTTCGTCAAAACCGACAGCAAAATCAGCTGAATGCCAGAAACCTATGCAAGGTACTGGTACTGGTGCCAGGGAGCTCTATGCAGAAATGCAAATGGCTTACAAAGCTTGTATTGCTGGAAAAAAATAAAAAAGACCGCTGATGAGGCGGTCTTTTTCTTTTTGCTTTGAATGTCTTTAGTGACTGCAGCAGCTAGAGCTTTCGGTTTTTGCGGGTTTTTCGTTACAGCAGCTTGATTTATCGCGGCACTTCATTTTGCAGATTAATGCATCTAATGAGAACGCACCTGCGCCGAAGAACAAGACAACAAGGACTGTGTATAAGTAGGCAAAAGGACCTTGCTCAGCAAGCGCCTTTGCAAATGGGCCCACGCCAGCCAAAAGGCTTGGCACGTCTGTGCCATGAGCGGCGCAAAGCGCTACCAGCATTGTGATGGCAAGTGGGATGGACACAAGGCGTGAGGCCAAACCCAAAAGCAAGCAAATGCCACCAACAGCTTCAACACTTGCAACAAGGTACACTTGAGCTTGTGGAAAAGGCAGCCCAAGGTTTGTAAAAAAACCGGTTACTTGTTCAATGTTTCCAAATTTTCCCATGCCAGCTTGGAAAAAACTCCATCCCCAAACGATGCGGATGAACAACAAAAAAGGATGCTTCAAGCACCCTAGCCAACACATCAACTTACAGTAACATTTTGTGACCTTACAATCGCTTCCCATTCCCATATATTCCCCCTGTTAAAATAATGTTAATAAATGACGCAGGGCATCTTAACGAAATTTAAATCTGATGACCACATTTTTCTTCAAGAGTTTGTTCTTCTTCTAAGTAAAATTTTTTTCGTATTTCACTTGGAGGAAGGGGACACGTTTTTTGACAGCTGAAAAGCTTGTGACGAAAATGAGCAAAAAGCATGTAAGCGGGGTCGCGCATAATACGAGGAAAAATTAAAAAAACAGAAAACATATTCCACGGAAAGCTAAGTTCTTTCAGTGTGCGCAACACAGCAGCAGAGCGAAAATAGCATTTTCCATCTTGGATCAACATTGCGGTATCAAGTTTTGGTGTTGGAACAACGCGAAAAGCTTTCAATGTGGCCTTTGCTTCTTTGCTTTTTAAACTTGCAAAGCGAAACATGTTTTTTTTATCACGTTTAGCGCAAAACCATGCAAATCGTGTACAAAACGAGCATGAGCCATCAAAAAGAAGAAGTGCTTTGCTTTCCATTGTGTTGATCTTTTCCCTTAAGGGTAAAGTGTGCAAGCGTTTTTTTCGTCACTGAAATTTGTGTCAGGATTGCAAATTGCTTTTATTTCTTCAAGGTCTTTTGTTCCGATGCGTTTTCTAAATTCATCGCTTCCCGTTAAAAGATCAATGGCAGGAATGTGTTTTACGAATTCGTAGGGTTCGTGTCGCCATTCAAAACCATGCTTTGAAAACAGCTGATGCGTAAGCCACACAAAGGCAACGCCGAAAAGGTATGGCTGGAAAGTGTTGCGGTCTGTGATGTTCCACTGAATGCCAAAACAGTTTTCATTTTTCCACTTTTGAAATGAAGGTGTAAACTTGAGTGATGTTCCGGTAATGCCTGGAAGATTGAGTTCGAAAAATGCCGCCAGCAATTCTTGCGCATTCAGATACGGCGCACCAATTTTTTCAAACGGCGCATCTGTTCCGCGGCCCTCGGAAAGATTGGTAGCTTCAAGTAAACACATGCCAGGATAAAGCAATGCAGCTTCGAAGCTGCGCATGTTGGGCGAGGGATTTACCCATGGCACTTGCGTTTGCGGCCAGAGTTGATTTCTGCTCCAGCCTTCCATTTTAATAATATGCAGTTTGCACTTGAGTTTTTCGCGCTGTTTCACCAACTGGCAGATTTCCCCAATAGTAAGACCGTGACGAACCGGAACATCATAGAGCCCCACAAAAGATTCGTAGCCTTTTCGAATGCCCGCTCCCTCAATGTTGATGCCACCTAGCGGGTTTGGCCTGTCGCAGACAATCACTTCAATGCCATGCTCTGCGCATGTCTTCATGCACAGTACGGCTGTCCAGACATAGGTGTAGTAGCGTGAACCAACGTCTTGCAAATCGACGATGAGCACATCGATGTTTTTCAGCATTTCCTTTGAGGGAAAAAGAGAATCTAAACTTGATCCATAAAGCGAGTAGACAGGAATACCTTTGTGGCTGCTGTTTTCCACCGCTTCCATATCTTGTGCATGCGTAGTAAGCCCGTGCTCTGGGCCAAAAAGTGCAGTAACGTTCAAGCTCTTGTTGCTGCAAAGTGCATCAACAATGTGTATACCCTCTTGCGTAAGACTCGCTTGATGCGCCAAAATGCCAAGCCGTTTTCCACGCAGGTTTTCAAGTTCATGCTGAAGTAAAAGTTCTACACCAAGTTTCATCGCAAAGTTTCCTCTTGCTGGGAAGCTTTAGTGGAAGTGAAAAAGAGAAGCAAGAAGGGAAAAAGTTGCTTCTTTACCAAAAAGTGCCTGGCACTTTCTGGTGAGATGCCTAAAAATGAGGCAGAATGGCTTGTTTTTTAGCCTATTGTTTCGCCCAAATCTCTGGCCTCTTGCAGCCAACCGTGGGTCATGGTTTTGAGCCAGCCTTGCTTGAAGGCTATTTTTGGATTTGGGTGGTAAGGCCTGCTGGTGATGGCTTGAAGCTGTGGATAGATTCCCTCGCGGCGTTCATCCGGCGTGGATCTGGCCATGAGTCCTACGAACATTTGCTCTACACTGGTGCGGTCACCAAAGTGGCTGGAGTTCACAATGCTTTCCAAAATCTGCAAACGATCTTCGGTGCTTGCTTTTGCAAAGAGGCGCTCCATCAAGTGCAAGGCTTCACGAGGATGAGACGCAGCAAGGCTTTCCAGGCAGTTTGCAACTTCGGGGCAAAAAGCTGGAGGCAAGGCATCGATGCTGTCGATAGCGGGAAGAAGGGCGTTGCTGTTTCCGCACGCAAGCTTTGCTATGTCAGAAAAAATGCGCGGGCTTGTTTCGGGCAACGGTCTTTGCGAAAACTGAAGTGCCGAAAAAGATTTTGTGCGAGCATGCTCGGAAAAGTAAGGAATGATAAGCTCTAGTGGTTCGCCTTGTAAAAGTTGTGACCAAAGATGTGAGAGGTTTGCATCACTTCCGCCAAAGCGGTGCTTGACATTTTTCCACCATGAATCGTTTGCTTTTGCTTGAGGAGTATTTTGAAATGATGAAAGCTGCTCAGTTTCTGGCTGAGCTGGATTTTTTTTTGCCACATCTTGTGCGCGTTCGTTCCCTTCGCTCTGGGAGGAAGTAGGCTTGAAAAAAGGCAGCGAGCGAAAACGGGAAATCACCATGTCCATTTTGCTATAAGCTTGATTTCAAGAGCGCAAGAGAAATGTTTCAAGACAGCGAACTGCCAGAATTACTGGATCCCCTGCTCAAGCCAGAGGATGGCAAAAAAAGAAGTGTCAGAAAAATGCTGCTTAAGGCTTTTGGCCGTGAGTGGCCACCACATTGGTGGTGATGCCGCCGCGCACCCAAAAGGCTGCGGTGAGCTCCATCCAGCAAGGGTTTGTAGCTTCAACCAAGTCGTCCAAAATGCGGTTGGTGACGGCTTCGTGGAAAGCGCCTTCATCGCGGTAGCTCCATAAATAGAGTTTCAGCGACTTGAGTTCTACGCAGGTTTTGTTGGGAATATAACGAAGGGTAATGGTCGCAAAGTCAGGCTGACCGGTCTTTGGACAGAGGCAGGTGAATTCTGGGCAGATGCACTCGATGATATAATTGCGATCTGGTTTTGGATTTTCAAATGTTTCAAGCTGCTTACTTGGAATTGTACTCATGGTTTATCCTTCGGAAAGTGTATTGGCTTCCAGCTGAGCTTGCAGGGTTTGAAGAATTTCTTTCACCTTGTGCTTCAGTTCGTCAACATCACCTTCATTTTTAATACTGGCATCTGCCATTTTATGTGTTTTGTTCAGTTGTTGCGCGTTGGGATCTTTACTTTGCGCCTCTTTGGCATCTTGTTGCACGAAAGCTTCATAGGTGACGGGGTCACTCTCTCTCGCCCGCATTTTGATGCGTTCGAAGCGGATGCTGCTTTCGGCTTCTATGCTTAAGAGGACAAAATCTTTTCGCCGGCGCAGAGCTTCTACTTCAAATGGATTACGAACAGAATCAACGATAGTGTTTTTGTTGAGAGGAAGTTGCTCTAGCATTTTGAGAGCTAATACTCCGGGGCCGTGTTGCGTGCGAAGTTCAGTACCAATGCGAGTAAGGTTGTCGCGTGAAATTTCAAGCCCACGGTTTTTAATTTCTGTGCGCAGCGTGTCGCTGAGCGAATGATATTCAAAGCCGAGTGACTGCAAAATCTCTGCTACAGCACCTTTGCCAGCTCCATTTTTTCCCGTGAGTCCAATAATCATAGCGGCGGAGTGCTAACAAAGAACGAAAGAAGGTGCAAGGTATAAGATGTGCTTAGCATTACTTGACAGGCCATTGAAAAAATCTACAATGCCGCCTCATGATTATGCTCTCCGTTGAACATCTTTCCAAATCTTACAACGAAACAAAAGCCGTTGATGACATTTCCTTCCAACTCAAAAAAGGCGAAGTGCTTGGTTTGTTGGGGCCAAACGGTGCCGGAAAAAGTACAACGATGAGAATGATTGTTGGTTTTCTCGAAGCTGATGCCGGCAGTGTTTTTATTCAGGGTAAAAAAGTTTCTGCACATTCAATCGAAACTCGAAAACTGGTTGGATATCTTCCCGAGAGTGCACCCGTTTATCTCGATATGGAAGTAGTGGACTATCTTCGCTACATCGGAACTTTGCGTGGGCTTGAAAAAAATCTAAATGCCAGCGTGCTGGAAATGCTTACCGTATGCGGGCTTAAGACGGTGGTGGGAAAAACAATTGCTGAGCTTTCAAAAGGCTATCGTCAGCGAGTTGGTATTGCGCAGGCGCTTATTCACAAACCAGATTTGCTTATTTTAGACGAACCCACTTCTGGTCTCGATCCAAATCAAATTGGCGAAATTCGCGAACTCATTTCAGAGTTGGGAAAAGATCGCACTGTTATTCTTTCAACCCACATCATGCAAGAAGTAGAGGCGGTGTGCGATCACGCTCTTATTATGCATCAAGGCAAAATTGTGGGCGAAGGAAGTTTAGCAGAACTTTCTACACAGTTCGCCCAAAGTGGCTCTAGTTATATTGTTCAAGCAAGAGCACAGAAAGAAAAAATTCTTTCGGCGTTTCAAAATCATGCTCATCTTCATTTTGAAAAATGGCTGCAAGAAGATGGCGAAAAAAATCGTTTTCTCCTTTCCAGCGCAAATGGTGCAGATCATTCCGAAGAAATCTTCTCGGCCGCAGTTGCGCACCAATTGCCACTTTCAGAGCTGAGACGAGAAAGCGCAAGTTTGGAATCGGTGTTTAAAGAATTGACGAAATAATCTTGAATCGATGTGAAATGCTTTGATGTTGTCATCCTCGCGAACGCGGGGATGTGGATTCACATTCGAAGTGCAACACTTGGTTCAAGAAGACCTCAGCAGGAGTTCGATAACCAAGACA
>PCXC01000009.1 GCA_002796345.1 Deltaproteobacteria bacterium CG11_big_fil_rev_8_21_14_0_20_42_23
GCGTAAGATGATTGTGTGTTTAAATGCCATGTTAAAAAATAACATCGCATTTTATCCGCTTTCTGCTTGACCTTTAAGACGATAGATCCCCTGGTCAAGCCAGAGGATGACAGTGTAAAGCATTCAAAATCAATCCCCGGAGTGTTAATGATAGGAAGACCAAGGCTTGATAGAAAGTGCTTCAAGTGGTTTTCGGTGAATAGATTCTACAAGGCGTTTTGCAAGTTGCAAATTGGTAATGAGCGGAACTCCAAAATCAGCAGCTGCCCTTCTAATGTTATAACCATCGGTAATCGATTGGCGTTGATACGAATTTGGAATGTTAATCACAAGATCAATTTTTCCATCGCGAATAAAATCTACCACTGAATCACTTTGTTCCGAAAGCGAGAGAAGCGTTTGCACTTTTACATCATGCTGCATCAAATAATCAGCAGTTGCCTGAGTAGCATAAACAGTGATACCCATCTGAGTGAGAATACGAGAAGATTCCAGCAAGTCAACTTTGCTTTCATCTGGTCCAGCAGAGATCAGCACGGAATGTATCGGAAACTTAAACCCAACTGACATCAAAGCCTTTAGGAAAGCATCTTCGAAGTCATCACCAATGCAACCTACTTCACCAGTTGAAGACATTTCAACCGAAAGAGTTGGATCGGCACCTTCCAAACGTGTGAACGAAAACTGTGGCGCTTTCACTCCTACATAATCAAGGTTGAAAGGTTTAAGTTTAATTTCTGGAAGCGGTTGATTCATAATTACCTGCGTTGCAAGATCGATAAGATTTTCGCCACACACTTTTGAAACAAACGGAAAACTTCGCGAAGCACGCAAATTGCATTCAATAACGCTTACACCATTATCTTTTGCTAAAAATTGAATGTTGAATGGTCCATGAATGTATAAAGCCTTTGCAATGTCAGAAGCAATACGTTTAATTTTTCGAAGCGTCTCCAAATACATGCGCTGCGGAGGCACAACTATAGTTGCATCTCCCGAGTGCACCCCTGCATTTTCTACATGCTCAGAAATAACATAAGCTTTAAGTTCACCATCTTTTGCAACGGCATCAATTTCAATTTCTTTCGCACCTAAAACGTATTGGCTAATCACCACAGGATAATCAGGTGAAAGGTTTGTTGCTTTTTCAAGAAAATCTTTCAACTGCTCATCCGTTGTGGCCACCGCCATCGCTGCACCAGAGAGCACATACGAAGGGCGAACTAAAACAGGGTAGCCAACTTTGTTGGCAAAGCTAATGGCATCATTCAACGAAGCCAACTCTTCCCAAGCAGGTTGAACAATATGAAGTTTATCAAGCAAGCCAGAAAACAAATGTCTGTTTTCTGCGTTATCGATGTATTTTGCCTGCGTTCCTAAAAGCGTAACACCTTCAGCGGAAAGCTTTGTGGCTAGGTTGTTTGCCACTTGTCCACCCATCGCCAAAATAATACCTGAGGGTTTTTCTTTCTCATAAATATCTAAAATAGTTTCAAAAGTGATTTCTTCAAAATAAAGTCGGTCACATTCATCATAATCAGTTGAAACTGTTTCGGGATTACAATTCACCAGCAAGGTTTGATATCCCATTTTTCGAAGCGACTGAACACAACTCACACAACACCAATCAAATTCAACAGAACTTCCAATGCGATATGCACCAGAACCAAGCACCATCACTTTTTTCTGCTTTCCACTTTCAAAACTCACATCAGATTCTGCGCCATTATAAGTAGAGTAGAGATAATTGGTTTGAGCAGGATATTCAGCTGCAAGCGTATCAACTTGTTTAATGAAAGGAAGAAGTCCTATTTTTTTTCGAAGCGCTCTCACGTCTGCTTCTTCTTTTTTACAAATCTTTGCAATTTGCTTATCTGAAAAACCAAACTCTTTTGCTTTTTTTAAGAGTGCATTTGAAGTTTCAGTTTTTTCTGAAAAAAGATCCGCTTTTTGTAGCGATTTTTCAATGTTTGCAATGTTATTTAACTTAGAAAGAAACCACGGATCGATTGAAGAAAGCTTGTAAAGCTGATCTATATCTGATCCTGCGAGCAGTGCTTGGTAAACGGCAAAAACCCGTTCATCCGTTGGCGCTGCGATTTCTTGATTGAGGTTTTTAAATTGAATTTGATCTGAAGCCGCAAGTCCATCAACGCCAATCTCTAACATACGAAGGCCTTTTTGAAGCGCTTCCTCAAACTTTCGGCCAATAGCCATAATTTCGCCAACCGACTTCATGCCAGAGCCAAGTTTTTTTGAAACCATGCGGAATTTTTTTAAATCCCATCTTGGAATTTTCACTACAACGTAATCAAGCGCAGGTTCAAAACAAGCTTTCGTAGAACCAGTAACTGAATTTTTAATTTCTAAAAGTGATTTCCCAAGCGCAATTTTTGCAGCCACAAAGGCAAGTGGATATCCCGTTGCTTTTGAAGCTAAAGCGGAACTTCGTGACAGGCGTGCATTGACTTCGATGACACGATATCGTGACGATTTTGGATCTAGCGCAAACTGAACATTGCATTCACCCACAATACCCAAATGTTTTACGGTACGAATAGAAACTTCACGGAGCAAATGGTATTCGTGATTGGTTAACGTTTGCGAAGGTGCCACAACAATACTTTCACCGGTGTGAATTCCCAAAGGATCAAAATTTTCCATATTGCAAACAGCAATACAGTTATCTTCTTTGTCGCGAACAATTTCGTATTCAACTTCTTTCCAGCCTTTGAGTGATTCTTCTACTAAAATTTGATTAGTATACTTGAATGCTGCTGTTATTTTTTCAAGCAAAGCTTTTTCATCTGTACAAACACCAGACCCAAGCCCACCAAGCGCATACGCAATACGCACCATAACGGGATAGCCAATTTCAAGCGCAGCTCTTTTTGCTTCTTCAATATTTGTAGTGGCTTTGCTTTTTGCAATGGAGACATCAATACTTTCAAGCTCACGCGCAAACAATTCTCTGTCTTCAGTCTTGATAATTGTTGAAACTGGAGTTCCTAAAACTTGCACATCATATTTTTTTAAGATGCCCGAACGTTCAAGCTCTACACCGCAGTTGAGCGCTGTTTGCCCTCCAAATGAAAGCAAGATGCCATCGGGTTTTTCTTTTTGAATAATTTTTTCTACGTACTCAGGAGTAACAGGAAGAAAATATACTTCGTCTGCTAATCCTTCAGAAGTTTGAATGGTTGCAATGTTGGGATTTACCAAAACTGTTTTAACACCCTCTTCCTTCAAGGCTTTAATGGCTTGGCTTCCGGAATAGTCAAACTCTCCGGCCTCTCCAATTTTGAGAGCGCCAGAACCAAGTACTAAAACTTTTTCTATTTTCTTTTTCATCTTCTTTTTATCCAAGCATTGAAAGAAACTCATCAAACAAAAATGCGGTATCAACCGGGCCAGGCATGGCTTCGGGATGAAACTGTACACTCATGAAGGGTTTTGTTTTATGTCGAAGCCCTTCGTTTGAGCCATCATTTGCGTTTTCAAACCAAGGTTCCCAATCTGAAGGAAGTGTTTTTTCATCAACGGCATAGCCATGGTTTTGAGATGTGATGTAACATCGCTTCGTCCCAACAACAAAACAGGGCTGGTTTTGCGAGCGATGCCCAAATTTGAGTTTGTACGTTTTTGCACCAACGGCAAGAGACATCAGTTGATTGCCTAAGCAAATTCCAAAAAGAGGTATTTCGGCTTTCAGCACTTTTTGGAGATTTCGAATTGTAGCCTGATTTGCGGTGGGATCGCCAGGACCGTTGGAACATAAAACTCCATCAACATCTAAGCTAGTGACATCGTAGTTCCATGGCACACGAATAACAGTTGCGCCACGTTTCATAAGAGAATGAATGATGGTATTTTTACAACCACAGTCGATAAGTGCTATTCGTTTTTTTCCACCATCGTAGGTAATTGACGTTTTCACACTTACTTCTGAAACAACATGTCTGGATGTCTTTGGCTCAAACACCAAGTTCTTTACCTGCAAAGCTGGAACATTTTTTTCTTGAATTATTTTTGCACGCATCGTCCCTTTACTTCGAAGATGCTTTGTAAGTGCTCGTGTATCCACACCACAGATACCCGGAACTCCTTGCTGCACAAGCCAATCCGAAAGACCAGAATGTGACTGCCAATGATAATGGGTTTCAGAATACTCCGAAACAACAAGCCCAGAAATCTGAACGCGGTCAGATTCGAACCACTCTCGAAGTGCGGTTTGGCTATCGTCGGGAACTCCATAATTTCCAATAAGGGGATAGGTGAGCACCAAGATTTGACCGCGGTAAGATGGATCTGTAAATGACTCTGGATAGCCTACCATGCCGGTATTAAAGACGATTTCGCCAAAAGAATCTGCTGGAGCACCAAAAGAAAAACCAGGAAATATTGTACCGTCTTCAAGAAGAAGTGTGATGGGGGTTTGCTGCGATGTCGACTGATGAAGTAAACTCATTAAATTGCCTGGCCTTCTATGCAAACTGTCTGCATGAGTCAAGTCTTTTCAAAAGAGTTCCAAAAAGAAAAAGGCCACTTTCTTTTTCAAAAAAATGGCCTTTCTTTATGTATGATATTTCCAGATCAATTCAACGGAAAGGCAACGAAAATACTCGCAATTCCTCTTTTCAGAAACAGTCTTACCACCTTCCCTTTTTCTAATTTTTTTATGAGGTCTTTATAAGAGCTCATATTCGTTACTTTAGCTCCATTCATTTCCAACAGAATATCGCCAGATCGTACATCAGCTGCTTCTGCTGAAGAACCTGGTTCAACACGCTCAATCACTACTCCACTTGTTCCCTTTGGAAGTTCATAACGTTGAAAATCACTTTCGGAAAGCGACCTGGTAACAAGGCCCAAGACATCAGCCTTTCCGCCTGATGCAGACGGTGATGCTTCTGCCAATCTTTCATCTTCGTTCATTCCAATTTTTCCTTTCAGCTGGACTTCTTTTCCTTCGCGCAAAACGATGACGTCAACTTCTTTGCCAGGGATAGTGTTTCCAACTGTTAGAGAGAGATCGTAGGGATCATTTATTTTTTGACCATCAAACATCGTGATCACATCGCCTCTTTTAATCCCCAGCTTTGCTGCGGGTGAACCATCAAAGACTTCGGCGATAAGAGCGCCATCTTCGTCTTTGATGCCAAACGACTTTGCCAACTCAGGAGTAATTTCTTGGATGGAAACTCCAAGCCAACCACGAGTTACCTTTCCGTCTTTTTCAAGTTGTGGAGCAATTTGTTTGGCCAAGTTGATAGGGATGGCAAAGCCAATGCCTTGGCCCGTTGCATAAATCATGGTGTTAATGCCAATCACTTCGCCTTTCAAGTTGAAGAGTGGACCGCCACTATTTCCGGGATTAATAGAAGCATCGGTCTGAATAAATTTCGCGTATGGGCCGCCACCAATCACTCTGCCCGTTGCGGAAACAACTCCGACGGTTACGGTTTGCTCCAAGCCAAAAGGATTTCCAATTGCCATGGTCCAGTCTCCAGGCCGCATGGAATCTGAATCTCCCAGGACTGCAGTGGGAAGTTTTGCTTTTTCTTTAATTTTGATTACGGCAACATCTGTTTTTTCGTCTGTACCAACCACGATTGCTTTATATTTTCTTCCATCTTTTAATTTTACTTCAATTTGATCTGCACCACTTATCACGTGATTGTTGGTTAAGATGGTTCCATTTTCTTCGATGATAACACCCGAGCCCAAACTGTTGCGTTTTTCTTCCTCTGGCATTTGATCAAAAAATCTATTGAAGAAATCATTGAAGGGATCGTTTGGTCCAAATTGTCTAAACGGCATTTGACGATTGTTCTTTACGGTGGTTTGCGTTGAAATATTGACAACCGCTGGGCTTACTCGCTCTGCCAAATCTGCAAAAGATGCTGGCCGGTTATCAAACCATGATGCAGGCTTTATTTGCGGAGCAGGAACAGTTTCACTTTTCACCACATCATCAGTTATAGCGGGTTTGATACCGCCAAAATGAGCTAGCGCAAAAATAGTGCCTGCGCTCACCAAACAAGCAATTCCCAACAATGTCAGAAATGAAAATCTTTTTTTCTTCACGGTTTACTCCTTTGTTCAAGATGAAGACTTTGTTGCTTCGACAAAAATCATTCTAAGATTATACAAAATTTCTGAAAGGAATTTTTCCTCATCCTTGTTTAAATTCCCTTTTGTTTTTTCTTCTAGAAGACTTATGACATCAATAGTCTGCCGCGCCAAATCATTATTTTTTTCTTTCTTTCCCGTTGATGGATTTGGAACAATCCCTAAGTGAATCTGTGCGGAAGAAGCTAGGGAAAGAATAAAAGTTGGAAAATCTATAGATCTCAATGCATCTTTGGATGCACCTTGGTAAGCTTCTTCTACCTGCTCTTTTTCCTTGTCGTTGGTCATAATTTTCCTCACTTGATGTAAAATAAAATTTTTTGGAATTTACTGCTCGCAGGCTAGATTGTCAAGAAATGGGCCTTCGCCCCTCCTCTCTGTATGAATCCTCGTTTTAAGAAACTTGTCTGGAATAGCTTGCACTTTTAAACGAGCTCTTTTATGCATCACTCACTGTGAAAAAAACTCTCTCTCTTCTCTTTAGTTTTACTTTTCTTTTTGCCGTTTCGTGCGCGAAAGAAAACAAACATCGATCATCGTCGGCAGATCAAGAACTGGCCAACTGTCTAGGCATGATTAAGAAAAAATCTTACGAAGATGGCCTTCTTTGTCTCGAAAATGTGAAGGCTCGATATCCAAGTTCACGAGCTGCCCAAGATGCTGAACTCAAAATTGCAGATTCTTATTTTCAACAAGAAGACTACTTGTTGGCAGCCGAGTCCTACATAGGCTACATCAAGCTTTATCCGCGAAATAAAAATGTCGACTACGCCTATTACCGCGCCGGCCTCTCGTACTATCACTCCAGTCCAAAGGCAATAGACCGCGATCAAGAATACTTGGCTGATGCCGTTGGCTATTTTGAAACTCTTATAACACACTACCCGCAAAGCCCCTATTTAAACATAGCGCAGAAGCTTCGCTTTGATAGTAGAGTGAAAATTGCGGAAAGACATTTTTATGTCGCCAAATTTTATTTTAAAACTAAAGAGTATGTTGCTTCAATTCCTCGCTTCGAAGAAATTGTAGAAAAATTTTCTGAAACCCCACACGTTCCCGAATCTTTGTTCCACATCGTAAAAGCGAACCTCAAATTAAAAAACCTTGAAGCAGCAAAAAATGCTTACGGAAAACTTGCTCTTGAACATGAAAAAAGCAAGTGGACCAAAAAGGCCGAATCAATTCTCATTCGTGCTAGCAAAAAAATGAAATAAAGGAGCACAATATGGATTCATTTCGAAAACTTATCGATCTTGGAAAAGAAGCCTTTGAAAAGCGTGATTATGACGATGCAGAAAGACACCTAAGAAAAGTTGCTAACGAACGGCCTCATTATGCAGACGTGATGAATATTTTGGGTGTCATTTGCCACATGAGTGGAAGGTTTACCGCCGCCACTTCTTATTTTCAAAAAGCTCTCAAAATCAACCCCAATTATACCGAAGCTCTGCTGAACCTCACGGTTTTGTATAATGATCTTGGAAAATATGAAGAAGCAAAAAAATTGTACTCTCACTTAAAAAAGAAATCTGGAAAACAACACGATATCGAACCGGTGCTAAAAGGAAAACTTTCAAACCTTCATGCTGAAATTGGCGATATTTACAGATCTATCTCTCTTTACCCCTTCGCCATTTGCGAATATGAAAAGGCACTCGAACTGAACCCTGCTTATTTAGACATTCGCACCAAATTGGGGCAGGCCCTCCGCGAAAATGGAGATCTTACACGTTCAAAAAATGAACTTGAGCAAGTGGTAAAAGCCAACACTCACTTTGGCCCTGGAAAAGTTCAGCTTGGAGTAACTTTGTATTGCGTGGATAAAGTGGGGGAAGCAAGAAAATTGTGGAAACAAGTTATCGATAAAAATCCAGAAAATGAATTTGCAAAGATGTACTTAAAGCTTTCTGAGTTCCAATCTCAAAAACCATCTTCTTCAGAAAAAAAATCTGCAAGCACATCAACAAAAGCCAAAAAGAAAAGCAGCGCAAAAAAAGTGGCGAAGAAAAAATCTGTGAAGAAGAAGTGATATATTTCTAAATCCAGGTTTTTATTTCCTCTCCACCAATTCAATGAGGCAAACAAAAATTGTTTGAGACAAGGCAGTTTGACGAAGCTTCCGGAGGCGTACTGTGTTGTACGTCGAGGAAAGCTGAGGAAAACTAACGCAGTATCAAGCAATTTTTGTTTGCCGACACTGCCAATACTACTTGGAAACGCGTTCTACGTATTCATTGGTCTCTGTATTCACGCGAATGGTTTCGCCAGCGTTTACAAATGGTGGCACCATTACAACTAAGCCTGTTTCCAAAACAGCTTTTTTGTATGAAGTGGTTGCCGTTTGATTTTTGATAGCCGCATCAGCTTCTACAATTTTCAAATCAACGTTCAGCGGAAGATCAATACCAACGGGCTTTTCCTCGAAGAAAGTAACGGTAACTCTATTGTTGGGAAGAATATAGTGAATCGCATCGCCAAAAAGATCGTGGCCGACTGCAATTTGTTCGTAGTTTTCAGTGTTCATCAAGTGATATTCTTCACCATCATCGTAAAGGTATTCCATCTCCACCGCATCAAGTCTTGCTGGCTCTAATTTATCATCAGAGTTCCAACGCGTAGGGAAAGAGTTGCCCGTTTTCAAATTGCGAAGCGTAGCTTGAACGTGAGCGTGACCTTTACCTGGAGTAACGTGATCTTTTTTGAGCACACGGCAAAGTTCGCCATCAATTAAAAGCACCATTCCTTCTCTTACTTTCGTTGCTGCAATCATCACTAACCTTCCTTTATAAGTTCGTCTTTCAAGCTGTGGCTTCTATAGAGCCGGAAAAAAAACTGCAAGGCCTTATTTTAAAAGTTCCTCAACTTTTTCCAGCGCCTGCTGCAAAGCAGAAACATTTGTGCCCCCACCTTGCGCAAAATCGGCTTTTCCGCCACCTTTTCCATCTACAATGGGAGTAATGTGCTTGATGATATCGCCCGCTTTGATCCTGTTTTGAAGGCTTTGCGGAACCTTTGCCACTAACGAAACTTTCCCTTCATCATACGATCCAAGTACAAGCACGGTGTTTTCGGGAATGTTTAAGCTCATGGATGCAAGTTCTCGCAATTCTTTTGAGCCAAGTTCTCCAAGTGAACATGAAAGTAATTGCACATCTCCAAAATCTTTCAGCGCTTTTGCTTCAAGCTCAGTTTTGAGTTGTTCTAGTTTTTTGTGAGACTGTTGCTTGTCCAATTGTTTGAGCTGAGCATCAAGAGAAAATGAAAAATCGAGCAATTCATTTTTACGCTTTGAATATTCCACCAAAAAAAGCGCGGGATCTGAAAAAGTGAGAGTTGAAACAAGAGCTTCTAAATGAGGCTTGGGAGAAGAAGGTTTTCCTCCAGAAGATAACAGTGCTTCCATTTTTTTTGCTATTTCTTCTAACAAAGTGCGTTCTTCTTTTTCTTTATGCTGATAAGCAAGATCGGCGGTAGCAGCTTCTATCCTGCGCACACCAGCTGCCACACTTGATTCAGACTCGATGCTCACAAGTTTAATTTCTCCGGTAGAAGAAGTATGTGTTCCACCGCAAAGCTCTTTTGAAAAATCTCCCACTTCAACCAGACGAACAATGTCGCCATATTTTTCACCAAAAAAAGCAAGCGCACCTTTTGCAATAGCTTCATCGTAAGGAAGTTCGTTCGTTTCAACCTTGATATTATTTTTGATAGCATTGTTGGCAAGCTCTTGAATTTTTTTCCAATCATCTTTGCTGAGCGCTTGAAAATGTGAGAAGTCGAAACGAAGCCTGTCTTCGTTTACATGTGAACCTGCTTGCTTCACATGCTCACCCAAGGTTTCACGGAGCGCCTTGTGTAACAAGTGTGTTGCTGTGTGGTTGGCTGCAATTTTTTTCCGGCGAACTTCATCAACCTGAAGCTGAAGTTCATCACCAAAAAATAATTCGCCCTCAAGCACTTTTGCTTTGTGCACATGCAAACCGGGAACAGGCTTTTGGGTATCCAAAATGGTCAACTTCACTTTTGCTGATGAAGCGGTACCAGTATCACCAACCTGGCCACCACTCTCAGCATAGAACGGAGTTTTATCCGTGGTGAAAAAAACAATGTCACCTTTTTGCGCTTTTTCTCTTTTTTCACCATCCATAACAATCGCATTTATACGGCCCACACATTTTGTTTCTTTGTAGCCAACAAAAGTGGAATTGAGACCTTCTGAAAATACTTGCTGCCAAACGTGTCCAACTTTTTCTTCGCCCGAACCCTTCCAACTTGCCCTGGCCATTTTTTTCTGCTCTTCCATACAAACATCAAAACCCGCATCATCAAGCGTAAAGCCTTTTTCCGCGGCGATGAGTTCGGTGAGGTCTTTGGGAAAACCAAAGGTATCGTAAAGCTTGAAAATAGTTTCGCCGGCCAGTTCCGTTTTGTGGGCAGCTTTCAATTGAGCAAAGGCTTCTTCTAAAAGAGCTAAGCCTCGTTCTAGAGTTTCAAAAAAGCGTTCTTCTTCTGCACGAATCACTTTTTCGATGAACGCTTCATTGTTTTTTAATTCAGGATAAGCTGGCGACATTTCAGAAACCAGTTTTGGAACCAAGTGAACAAGAAAGGGTTCATGCTGATCCAATGATTTACCAAAGCGAATTGCCCTTCTCATAATTCGGCGAAGCACATATCCGCGGCCTTCGTTGGAAGGCGTCACACCATCAGAAATGAGAAAGCAACTTGCGCGTAAATGATCTGCGATTACACGCAGCGCAACATGCACTTCACTCCTTTCAGCTTCTTTGTGTTTTGTAATTTTTTCAATTTCAGTAATCAACGGCAGAAAAACATCAGTTTCCCAATTGCTGCGTTTGCCTTGAAGCACACAAGCGAGGCGCTCTAGCCCCATGCCGGTATCTATTGATGGCGCCGCGAGTTGATGGCGTGTTCCATCGGCACGTTGATCAAACTGCATGAATACCAGATTCCAAATTTCCATAAAGCGAGTGGTTTCCAATGTTTCTTTTGTTACTTCACCGCTACCAGGTTCAAAATCCCACATGATTTCCGAGCAAGGACCACAAGGCCCAGTGTCACCCATGGACCAAAAGTTATCTTTTTCATCGAGGCGAAAAATGTGATCAGCCGTAACATGTTGTTTCCACAGCTCTTCTGCTTCATCGTCTTCGCGAAAAACGGTAACGTACATTTGTTTTGGATTGAGGCCTAAGTCTTTGGTGAGAAACTCCCACGCGTAAGCAATGGCTTCTTTTTTGAAGTAATCACCAAAGCTAAAGTTGCCCAGCATTTCAAAAAAAGTGTGATGCCTTGGAGTTTTGCCCACATTTTCGAGGTCATTGTGCTTTCCAGAAACACGCATACATTTTTGCGAAGAACACGCGCGAGGAGATGGCGATTTTAATTCTCCTAAAAAATATTCTTTAAACTGAACCATGCCAGCATTAGTGAAAAAAAGCGTGGGATCATTTTGAGGAACAAGACTGGAACTTTTGACACGCATATGTCCTTTCTGCTCAAAAAAGTTCAAAAACCGCTCACGAATCTCTGCTGCTGTCATGTTCACTCCAATATTTTTGGGAGAATAAAAATCCTGTTTCGTCGTTCTATTGCCATAAACCATGCACAAACAAAAAGCCGGGGCGCAAGCTAGCGTCCCGGCTTTTCAAAAGCAACCCTAAACATCAGGAGGAGGTTAAGAACTTTTTTTCATTTTTATTGGGGCTTTATCTGCATCTGCTTTTGCCTCTTCGGGGTTAGCAACGGCTGCTGCACCACCATTTTGCACGCGAAGGCCAATACCATGCTTTGCAAGAACGGCTTTTTCCAAACGCTCTAAGACTTTTGGATTTTCTTTGAGGTATATTTTTGCATTTTCTCTACCTTGGCCAAGCTTCTCTTCACCGCAAGTATACCAAGCTCCACTTTTTTCTACGAAGCCCGCATCAGCTGCAAGATCAAGCACATCGCCCGTGCGAGAAACACCTTCGCCATACACAATATCAAACTCAGCTTGTCTAAATGGTGGAGCCACTTTATTTTTTACTACTTTTACTCGCGTTCTGTTCCCAATAATCTCTTCACCATTTTTGATAGCGCCAGTGCGTCTGATATCTAAACGAACCGATGCATAAAACTTAAGCGCGTTTCCGCCCGTTGTCGTTTCAGGATTTCCAAACATCACCCCAATTTTCATACGAATTTGGTTGATGAAAATAAGCATAGTGCCCGATTTTGAAATAGTGGCCGTGAGCTTACGAAGCGCCTGACTCATCAACCTAGCTTGAGCGCCCATTTGCGCATCGCCCATTTCGCCTTCAAGTTCGGCACGTGGTGTAAGTGCTGCAACCGAATCCACCACTAGCAGACCTACTGCGCCAGAACGCACAAGCGTATCGGCAATTTCAAGCGCTTGCTCTCCGCTGTCTGGCTGAGAAATAAGCAAGTCTTCAGTATTCACACCAAGTTTTCGTGCGTAGTCTACGTCTAAGGCGTGCTCGGCATCTACAAAGGCGCAAACTAAGCCTTTCTTTTGTGCATTGGCAACGGCTTGCAGCGCCAACGTGGTTTTACCAGAAGATTCTGGACCATAGACTTCGATGACTCTGCCACGAGGCAAACCACCAACACCAAGTGCAACATCTAAAGACAAGGAACCAGTGGAAATAACATCAAGCCCCTGAAACAAAGGCTCGTCTTTGCCAAGCCGCATGATAGAACCTTTTCCAAATTGCTTTTCAATGGAGGCAACTGCAAGTGCAAGTGCCTTTTCGCGATCAACATTGTTGTTTTGTACTGTACTCATGTGCGTTCTCCTTTGTTGCTCCCCCACTTGCCACTATGGCCAGAGAGAGAACGGCTAAAAGTATAAAGTTAAAGTGTTTTTGTGCTTCGGCCCCATCAATATGAAAGCATAATCATAACGAGCGTTCACTTATCAAGACTATTTTTTAAAATATTTAAGGCAGCCCAAGCAGCACGTTCTTTGAATGAAGTTCGGGTGGTGTGAAAGACAAAATGTTCGCAGAGAGTTTCGCTCACAGATGAAAGCGCAACATAGACAGTACCAAGAGGTTTTTCGTTTGCTCCACCAGCGGGACCTGCAATACCAGTAAGGCTTAGCGCGTAATCGGCATGTGATTTTTTGCGTAAAGCATTTGCCATTTCAAGTGCCACTTCTTTTGAAACTGCACCCTTTTCCTTCAAGAGTTTTTCCGAAATGCCCAACTCATCATGCTTCGCTTGGTTTGCATAGACAACGAGTGTGCGATTGAGATAAGCCGACGCTCCAGGAATATTGGTGAGCAAATGAGAGAGATAACCACCCGTGCACGACTCAGCCAAGGCCAGCGTTTTTTTCTGCTGGGTTAATTGTTTTGCTACAAGCTGCACCAAATCTTCTTCGCCTTTGCCGTAAACAAAAGCGCCAAGCCGTTTTGTGATTTCGGCCGAAACTTTATCCACTGCTTCAGCGTTTCCAGAAAAACTTACGACTTTCAGCAAGATTTCTGGAAATTTCACACGAAAACTCAACCTACAATCGTGTAAGTTCAAACCTTCAAGCTTTTCTTGAAGGTCTGACTCGCCAATTCCATAACAGCGTAGCGTTTTATCAGAAGGCTTAGCGCTAGCTTTCTCTTCAAGCCACTTTGCAACAGAGTCATCAAACATTTGCTTCATTTCAGCAGGAACGCCAGACAGCAAAAACACATGCACTCCATCTGCTTGAATATGCACTCCAGGCGCAGTGCCAAGTTCATTGTGCAAAGGCTTTGCACCTTCGGGAAGGTAAGCTTGCTTTTTGTTGGAGCTCGCCATCACCCTTCCTCGTTTGTGGAAGAAGGCTTCGATTTCTTTCAACAGTTCGTCAGAAAGTGAAAGCGGCTTGGAAAAGGTTTTAGCAGCAACTTCTAAGGTGATGTCATCTTGCGTTGGCCCAAGTCCGCCGGTGACAATCAGCACTTCTGCGAGTGAACTTGCCATACGCAAGGCTTGCATCATGGCGGCCTCGTCATCACCAACACTTGCGTGCCACACTACTTCGTGGCCTAGGTCGTAGCAGCGCTGACTGAGCCAGGCACTGTTGGTATCGGTGATGATACCCTGAAGAATTTCGTCGCCAGTGGTAAGAAGAGCAATTTTCATGAACACTCCACAGCTTTAGAGAAAATAAATCACGATGCGCAAAAGCAAGTTGGCATAAATAGCGGCCACCACATCATCCATCACAATGCCAATACCACCGCCAACGCGCCTGTCCACCCAATTTGCGGGCCACACTTTTACAATGTCAAACAAACGAAAGAAAACAAAACCCAACGCAACCGCCATCCATGAAAACGGCACAAAGCTCATGGTCACAAAGTATCCCACCACTTCGTCTATCACGACTTCGGAAGGATCTTTTTTATCGAAAATTTTGATGGCGTTCCCTGACACCCAAATGGAAAAAAAGATAAAGCCAATGAGAAACGTGAGATATTGAGGAACAGGCAAAGCGGAAAGCAAGATATAGCAAGGGATTGCGAGCAGCGTTCCAAAAGTTCCCGGAGCTTTAGGAAGAAAACCTACTCCAAAACCAGTAGCAAAAAGTTTGAAAAATTGAAGCATTTCTTCTCCTGTAATTTTATGTTGTCAACTCATTGTCATTGCGAATGAAGTATTCGTACAGACGCATTGCAATGCGTCTCTACAATTGACAAAAACAGAATTGCCAAATGAGATCACCTTGCCACTGCCGGCAGGCCACGTCGCTAGGCTCCTCGTGACAACACTTGTGAATCAAAATGAATGTGAGCATTACTCTTAAGACTGAATGCTGTCAAAAAATTTCACCTTGATCTTTTTTGCCGAAGCTGTTCAAAAAGCGGCATGCCAAAGATAAAAGAATGTTCATGCGAGTTGTGCAAAGAATGCTGCACGCGAGAAGCCGGCTGGTTTTTGCCAGACGAAATTGCTCCGGCAGCGGCATACCTTGAAATGAGCGAAGAAGACTTTGTAGAAACTTACTGCCAAAAGCATGTGCTGGAAAATAAAGCCATAGCTCTTTCACCCAAAAGCAAACCAGGAAAACGTAACTGCATTTTTTTTGTGAAAGGCTTGTGTGCTATTCACGCTGTAAAACCATATGAATGCAAAAAAGTCTTTGCCTGCGACCCTGCCCGCAAACATGCACGAACACGAGAATTGGTGGCAAGGCAGTGGAAGTGACAAGATCGTGCAATGGAACAATAGTTCGATGGGACAATGGTTTTTGTTTGTCATGATCGCGTAAAAATAAAAACGGAGCTTTTATGAAAAAAATTTTTCTCTTTCTTCTTCTCACGCTTACTTGTGCCTTTCCACTTCATGCTGCTGAAAAGAACATCGATGATGTTATCACCTTTCAAGGATATACAAATATTGGTGTTGCTCTTCACTCTGAATTGATTCCCTTTTTGAAGGAAATTTCAGACGATGCATCGCGTGAGACTCATGTCAAAACACTTTCAGCACTTTTTCATTCAGAAAATGAAGTAAAGCTAAAAACAAATGCAGCTCAGTCAAAAAAAGTGCAGGCTCATTTGGCATTGGCACATTTCTACACCCTTCGCAGCTATTATATGAGCTTGGCACCTGTGTTTGCGCAGATGCAGCTTTTGGAAGCAAATGAAATGCTTAATCGTTATTCACTCGAAGCAGAAATGCAGAAGGCAAATAATCACTTAAAACAAGTGCTAAAACTTTCTCCAAAAGCTTCAGCACTTGCGTACCAAGACTTGGCTTTACTTGATTACCTCAAAGCAGATTTTATGAGCGCAAAAGAGCATATTTTAGAGGGAAGAGAATACTTCAAAGGAAGCGAAGATCTTTATCTGCTGGAAGCTGAAATAAAACTTGCCGAACTTTTTCACCGCAGCCAAAAACGCGACCTTCAGTTTAACCGCAGCATCATTATTATTTTATCGCCGTTGCAAAAGAAAAACATCATGCCGGATGGTTTGGCTCTCACGTATGCAAAAGCACATTACAACACCAAGGGCTATCGCGGAACTCTTGGCGTGCTTGAAGGCATTTCGCCAAAGACAGAGAAGCAGTTTGATTTACACGTAGCTTTCGGCCTCACGTATTTTCACCTGAATGAAAAAGAAAAAAGCAAAAAACATTTTGAACTCGCCCTGAAACACGCACCAAATGCGGATCAGAAGACAAAAGTGGAAAAAGTATTGCGGGAGTTTTTTTAGATCAGTCCATTTCTGTCATTACGAAGGAACGAAGTGACTGTGGTGATCTCCTCTGGTAATTTTATATTTTGTCATCCTCTGGCTTGACCAGGCCTGCCTGCCGGCGGACAGGGGATCTATCGTCTTAAAGGTCAAGCAGAAAGCGGATAAAATGCGATGTTATTTTTTAACATGGCATTTAAACACACAATCATCTTACGCATG